>CAZKNV010000072.1:0-8074 GCA_964554145.1 uncultured Burkholderiaceae bacterium | reverse complement strand
CCAGAGCTCGCGCCGTGCCCGATATGGTCGAACGCAAGCACGGCGTACCCGCGCTGCTGCAGCGGCGCGACGAACCGCTCCAGTTGCTGCGCCCAACTATTCCATCCGTGCACCAGCACAACGGTTGGTTGGCGATCTGCGTCACCCCAGCGATAAGTCGCGACTTCTCCGTCGGGCACTTGCAAAAATGTTCTGCTCGTCGGCTCGTCCACGACGAAACGAGTTCGGGCAAGTGCCGGTTTGCTGGTGAGGAAAAAACGGCGCGCGACCATCTCTGCAGTACGTGCCGGCGCAATCTGTGCACCGATACGCACTGCGGCGCGAATCGTTTCAAGTTTTAGCGACCGACTGGTCGCTTTGAGTGCGTCGAAAAACGTCATGACATTTCCTCCGGGGCATTAACGGGAAGACTTTGCGGGAAACAGAAGCTCGAACGTGCGTTCGGCTTCGCGCGCAGCGTTTCGATCACCGAGCAGGCGCGTTGCGTTCTCGCATGCGCCGATCAGCCCCGTGATCATCATCGCAATCTGCTTCGGCGAGAGCTCGGTACTAACCTCGTGCTGCGCAATCGCCTTGGCTGACTGTTTTTCAAGATAGGCGAGCCAATCGTGCCAAGCCGTAGCGACCGCATCGCGCACCTCACCTGGCTGATCGTCGAATTCGAGGCGCGCGGCATTGAGTGGACATCCACCTTCGAGATCAGGCCGCGTCGCAAACTGGACCCAATGGCGAAAAATCGCCCGCAACCGCGGCCCGCCTGATGGCGATGTCAACGCAGGCAGCAGCACGCGCTCGCGAAAACGCTCCGACGCCCGATGCACGACCGCGAGCTGCAAAGACTCCCTGGTCGGGAAGTGCCGCAGCAAGCCACCCTTGGACCAGCCCGCGCGCTTGGCGACCGGCGCGAGCGTCACCGAAGCCAACCCAATCCGGCTGGCTTCCTGCATCGCCGCATCGATCAATGCAAGCCTCGCTTCATCACCTCGTAGCATGGCTCGCACTTTAAGCGACCGATCGGTCGCTTGTCAAGCCGCTTGTCAACCCACAGACGCGGCATTGCAGCATGCATAGCTACAATCCGCGGCTCCCATGGATCGCAAGACCAACGCCAAAGATACGGGCGCCAAGCCCGCAGCGACCAATTTCATTCGCAACATCATCACCGACGACCTGGTTCGCGGCACCTATGAACCGCGCAATTGGGCCGGTCGACCGGGCGTGTACGACCTGCACGAGCATGCACCGCCGGATCTCGCAAAAGTACGCACGCGCTTTCCACCCGAGCCCAACGGTTATCTGCACATCGGTCACGCAAAATCGATCTGCCTGAACTTCGGTCTTGCGCGCGACTTCGGTGGGCGCTGTCACATGCGGTTCGACGACACCAATCCGATCAAAGAAGATCAGGAGTTCGTCGATTCGATTCTCGAATCGGTACGCTGGATCGGGTTCGATTGGGAGCACGGCAAAGAATCGAATCTGTATCACGCGAGCGATTACTTCGAAGAGATGTATCGCTTTGCCGAGTATCTGATCGAAAGCGGCTATGCCTACGTCGACCAGCAAAGCGCCGACGACATTCGCGCCAACCGCGGCACGCTAACGCAAGTCGGCAGCGATTCGCCATATCGCAACCGGCCGATCGCCGAATCTTTACGGCTGTTTCGCGAAATGCGAGCCGGCCAGCATGCCGAAGGCACCATGGTGTTGCGCGCGAAGATCGACATGGCGTCGCCCAACATCAACATGCGCGACCCGGTGATCTACCGCATCCGCTTTGCCGAGCATCACATGACGGGCACGAAATGGGTCGTGTATCCGCTGTATGCGTACGCACATCCGATCGAAGACGCGCTGGAAAACATCACGCATTCGATCTGCACATTGGAGTTCGAAGACCAGCGCCCGTGGTACGACTGGGTGCTCGAGCGCGTGGTGCCGCTGCTGCGCCGGCCGCAGTACGAAGCGGTAAAGCGGATGCTCAAGGAAATTGACGTGGCCGGTGTCGAATCGCGCCGCGAGTTTGCGCTGCATTGCCTGACATTCGCCGACAAGCTCGGCTCCAGCCGCTACGAACGTCGCGCCGATACGATGTTCGCGTCGTGGAGCAAGAGCCCGGATTTGGCTGCGCAGGACGCCGAGGCATTCTTCAAGCTGCTGCGCGAGCAAACGCAATGCTTCACGCCGCTGCTGCAAGCTGCGCTTGACGGGCGCAAAGCCAACCCGTTTCTGTTGCCGCATCAACACGAGTTCAATCGCCTCGCGGTGACCTACGTCGTCACCAGCAAACGCAAGCTGTTTCAGATGGTCGATGAAGGACTAGTTGACGGCTGGGACGACCCGCGCATGCCAACGATCGTCGGACTGCGCCGCCGTGGCTACACACCGCAAAGCCTGCAACTCTTCATGGAGCGCACGGGCGTCAGCAAATCGCCGCAATGGATCGATTACACGCTCCTCGAGCAGGCGCTGCGCGACGATCTCGAACCCACGGTGCCGCGCGCTACCGCGGTGCTGCGTCCGATCAAGCTCGTGCTCGACAACTTTCCGGTCGATCTGACGGAAGAAACGCAAGCGCCGGTCCATCCTCATAAACCGGAGCTCGGCACCCGCACGTTGCGCATCGGCCGTGAGATGTGGATCGAGGCAGATGACTTCATGGTGAACGCGTCACCCGATTACTATCGACTCACGCTCGGCGCAGGGGGCGCCGCCGGGCAACCGGTGCGCTTGCGGTACAGCTATGTGATCAGGGCGCACAGCGCAGTCAAGGATGAAGCCGGCAACGTCATCGAAGTGCACGCCGAATACCTGCCGGAAACCAGAAGCGGATCGCCCGGCGCCAACAGCGTCAAAACACGCGCCGCGATCCACTGGCTGCCGGTGGCCGATAGCATCCCCGCCGAAGTACGCATTTTCGATCGCCTGTTCACCGAGCCGTATCCCGACGCCGGCGACAAGGACTTCCGCACGCTGATCAATCCGAACAGCAAGGAAGTACTACGCGCCTATGTCGAACCGTCATTGGCGCATGCCAAGCCGGACGACAAATTTCAGTTCGAGCGCAATGGGTATTTCGTCGCCGACCGCAAAGATCACACGAGCGAGAGGCCGGTGTTCAATCTGGCGGTGACGCTGAAGGACTCCTGGACGAAATAGCATGGCAGTCGTTCGCAATCAGGTTGATGCATCAAAGCTCAACACGACCGCCCCGCTGCCCTATCAACTGCGCCTCGATGACTTCAAGTCCGCCATGCAGGACGTGTATGACTTCTTCTACGACGTAAATACTGGCTTGGTCGCTAAAAGGTCTGGAAAGACTCGGCGACATGTTGCGCCCCGCAATCATGTCCGGAATGTTGTCTGACATGCTCACGTCAAGTCTGGCGAAACATTCCCGAACGCTGACCATTAACTGCTATTTCAATGGACATCCGGATCTCGTCGTGCGCGGCGTATATCCAAATGAAAGCGTGAAGGCCGGAGACCAGGGTGTCGAAATTAAAACAACGCGCAAAGCAGGAGGTGCGGTCGACACACACGGTGCGCGCAATCAGTGGATGTGTGTCTTCGTTTACGAGGTTGATAGAAGAACGCAGCCTGCCACAGCTAGAAAGGCGTTGGCGTTTACTGAGGTGTATCTCGGCCAGGTTTCGACCGACGACTTTCGGCGCAACGCACGCGGTGAACTGGGAACACGTACCGCGACGCTTCATGCGTCTGGAATAAAGAAGCTAAGACAGAGTTGGATTTATCGGCTGTAGTGCATCAACAGCGTAACGATGCCAATCGGGGAAGCGCCTCACGAGCCATCTGGAAGTAGTGCGAATCGCGCTCGATTCCGATACTCCGATAGCCAACCGCCTCGGCAGCCGCGAGCGTGGAACCTGCGCCGGCAAATGGATCGAGCACGATTCCGATTTTTAGCGGCAAGACTCCCCGAACGAGTTTTCGCATGAACGCCTGAGGCTTCAGGCTCGGATGCGGGGCCAGGCTGCGCTCTTTAGCATGCGTGGGTGCCGACTCGATCACATCACCGAATGGTCGTTCTTCTGACGTTCGACGAAAGCCGCCGGTGCCCCACTTACGCAGATTGTCCTGGACGCGGCCGTCGAGTGGCTTGCGAAACAACAATCACGGCTCCCACATCGAGCGTGGCATCACGCTGACCTCGGGAAATTCTTCGTGCGCGGCTTTGGGCCGGTCGCCGCCGCGCATCGTCATCACGAGTCGCACGAGTTCACCACGACGTTCCAGGCCAGCGCGTGACAGCGCGCCCCCAACCAGATGGGAAAGCAACGGATTGCTCGCGACGACAACGTTCGCGCCGGGCACCAGGACGCGTATCAGGCTCCGGCCCCAAACGAGAAAGAACTGCTCGAGTGCGTCCAAATCGGTGGACTTGAGCACCGTAAAGCGAGGTAACGGTGAACGCTTTGCGCCGTCGAATGCGGGAGGAATACGCCATACGCCGCCTCGTCCTTTTCGAAGCTTGCCTTGCTCTACATCCGAGTACTCAACCATCCCGTACGGCGGGTCGGTGACGACGGCATGGATCGAATTTGCGGCGTGATTCGCAAGCCAATCAATGCAATCCGCATGGTGCAGAACCGCAGCCCCTGATTCGAAGCTTGCTAACGCGCGGTCATTCCGCTGTGCCGGCCGCGGACGCGGTTCAAACCCTTGCAAAACATACTGAGCGCGATCCATACGCGCAAAGAGCGCAGGCGTATTCAATTGAAGGTAGGAGCGCACTGACGATGGAGGCACGTCGCCAACCATCGCCGACACCTCATGGGTGATCTGCTGCACTGTCGCGCCGGTTCCTCGTCGTGTGAGGACGCGCACGATCGCATCACGTACTTCCCCTGGTCGTCGACGCACTTCTCGCTTTAGCTACTCGATGCCTTGGAAAACCGGAGCTTAGACGTCTGGACGTCTTCAGTAAAGCTACCTCAGCACGATCCAGGCAGGCGCATGATCGCTCGGCTTATCACGGCCGCGCACCGCTTTATCGACTCCCGCCTGCTCAAGTCGAGATGCGGCGTTCGCGTTCAGCAACAAATGATCGATCCGAAGCCCGGCGTCGCGCGGCCATCGGTTTCTGAAATAGTCCCAGTAGGTGTACATCGGGGCCTCGGGATGGAGTTTCCTTATAGCGTCGGTCCAGCCCTGTTTGAGTAATTCGCGATACGCCGCCCGGCTCTCCGGCTGCAGGAGCGCGTCATCCTTATACGATCTCGTCGAATAAATGTCGCTGACCGCATCGGTCGGCACGACGTTGTAATCGCCCGCAAGTACGACCTGTTCGCCGCAGTCCCACAACTGAGCCGCGTGGTCGATCAACCGCTGGAACCAAGCCAGTTTGTAATCGAACTTCGGCCCCGGCTGCGGGTTGCCGTTCGGCAGATAGATAGACCCGACGATGATGCCGTTTACCGACGCCTCGAGATACCGGCTGTGAGTGTCGTCAGGATCGTTTGGCAACCCACGACGTCTTTCGTCTGGCTGAGCGCCCTTCGCGAGAATCGCCACACCGTTGAACCCTTTCTGGCCGTGCCAGATCGCGCCATAACCGGCTCCACGGATGGCAAGCTCAGGAAAGGTTGCGTCCGAAGTCTTCAGCTCCTGCAGGCATGCAATATCTGGACTGGCCTCTTCGAGCCACTCGAGAAGACGTGGAAGCCGGCTCGTGATGCCATTGACATTGAATGTGGCGATTCTCACGATGTCGCTACTACGCACCGCTCAATGTTTGGTGTCTGCTTCAATGAGCGCCTCCATACGAGCACGTGCAGACACATATTCCAGCTCCTCCGCACCTTCCGTTAGGAACGTATCCATGTCGCTCGGCCGCCAGAACTCACTCCGCACCAAATCCACGAATATTTTTACGAGCAGCGGGTCGAATTTTGCTCCAGCAGCACTCTCAAGTTCGCGCAGTGCCATCTGAATTGTGAGGGGGGCGCGCCACGGACGACGATGCGTCATCGCGTCGAAGACATCACAGACAGCGACGATGCGTGATTCTTCCGCAATAGCGTCACCCCCAAGACCGCGCGGGTAACCACTTCCATCATGGCGCTCATGATGCTGCTCAGCGACCACGCTCGCCACGTCGAGCACTTGCAGCTTCGCCTTGCGTAGCAACTCCGCACCGTAAGACGCGTGATCACGCAGGAGATTACGTTCGTCACTTCCGAGGCCAGTCGTTTTGAGCAGAATTCGAGAGGGGATCGCGATCATGCCGATATTGCAAACCTGTGCACCCAACACCAGCGGAGCAATTCGCTCCTCATCCCAACCTAGTGCTGCAGCGAGATGCCGGGCAAGCTTCGCTACCCGAAACGCCCGACACAAATCGTGCCCGCTGGCGATCTCTGCGTTCAGTGCTATCTCTACCAGACGTTCGATTCGACTCTTAATGCTCGCCTGCAGCGAATGAGCCCTGGCAACTAAACCGTCATCAAAGAGCAAATTTCCTGTTTGAAACTTTGTATTTTCCGTAAGGCCGTCGAACTGCAGCGCCATAATCTCGGCATCGACCGATTCCTTTTTCCAGTCGACAAGTTCTTGCAGATAAACCAATGCCTTGTCCAAGTAGCCGGCGGACTCGCACGCCTCCATGCAGGTGGCAAGGCAATTGGGTACTTCAGCACGATTGGCACGCTTAGCGAAGGTTAACGATCGGTTCACCGCCGACAGCCCGCTTTCGACCTCTCCCAAACGAATACTGACAAGACCCTGCAGTGCTTCGGCGAGCTGCCGTACGTCAGGTGAGCCAAACTTGGCCGACCAGCGACTGGCTTCTTCCGAATGAAGCGTGGCAGCTGCCACATCTCCAACCAGCAGATACAAGCGCCCCAGGTTTATATGCAAAGCGCTAAGCAATCGCGCATCGTCCCAACTATGCGATTCGGGTAGTTCAAAGCGGCTAAGCACGCGTAATCCGGCCGCCGGATCGCGCAGTTGTATCGCGCAATCAGCGATGTTGGTCCGTGCCATAAGCGCGTACTGGGGCAACCCAACCTCTTCAGATATCGCAGACATGCGCTCGCAGTATCGAATTGCAACATTCCATTGCCCCATGGCAACGCAAATGGTGCTGAAGCCCCAAATAGCGAACATCTCTAGCTTTCTATCCCCCAACTTACGCGCAAGCGACCACGCTTCCGCCTGCGCGATCGTTGCTTCCGAAAATCGACCGAGCTGAGCTAGTGCAAACCCTTCCTTGTTGCGTGCGCGGCACAACAGCGGTCGGTCACCGACGGCCATAGCCATTTGTGCCCCAAGCGATGCCGCCTGCAACATCTCGGCTGGCTGCGTTGCTGAGGAGAAATTCCGAGCCAGATGTAGCACACCGGCTGCGCCGTCTGACGAATATGAACTGACAGGTAATGACGCGAAATAATGCAAGACCTCCGAAAGATCGAGATCATCGGTGGCGTCTCGATTTTCAACGCGCGATATCAAGCGATCGCGCAGCTCGGCGAGCGAAAGATCAGCCAGCTCGTTTTTCTTCATGGCCGCTCGAGATTGGTCGGGCCTGCGATTATCAGCCAAGCCAAGCGGACCGAGCGAAAGGCAGCCACTCGCGGCTGCGCTTACCCGAGCGTCTAGGAAAAACGTCGAGTTAGAACCGCGGCGCGCAACCCTGCAGAACGCGTTTTTCCAGGCGCACCGCGACGCGCGCGCCGTAGGCCGTCTCCGATCTACCGTCGCTACACATCTGAGGACTAACTTCGACGCGAACCGCACTTCCGTCGGTCGAGCGCGCCTCGTAAGCACGCGCTATCTTTTCCTTGCTTGCTTGCTCCGTACCTGAAGACTTGAACGCGGCCACCAGAAGCTTCATCGACACCTTGTCGGGCATCTCGAGCACCGCCGTGGTGTCGGTAACAATGAGGCGCCACGACGGTCCTTCGCCAGCGGCAAGCAGGCGCACGTTCGATGGAATATCGCGCGGCAAAGATTTGCATGACTCGACGGTGCCGACGGCGCGTTGAAACTGATACGCAATCGCATTCGTCTTTCCGCGTTCTCCGCGCATCTCGACGTAGAGCGGCCGGTATCG
>CAZKNV010000071.1:0-8096 GCA_964554145.1 uncultured Burkholderiaceae bacterium | reverse complement strand
CGCGAAGCCCCGGCGAGCCAGCAGCCGGATTGCCTCGTCGTACAGCGAGGGAGCATCAAGCGCGGCCTGCAGTGCCGAGTGGATTGGCGTCTGCTGATGCGGCTGCAGCATCGCAGCAGATTTATTGCCCAGAACAAACTCGATCTCTCGGTATTGCCACGATTGAAAACCGGAGCTGGTGCCGAGGAACGGGCGGATCGCCGTGTACTCGCTCGGCGTCATCGTCGCCAGCACGTCCCACGCGTGCACCAGTTGTTCCATGATGCGCGACACTCGCGCCAGCATCTTGAACGCCGGCGGCAGATCGTCGGTGCGAATTGCATCGCGCGCAGTGCGTAGCTCATGCAGCGCAAGCTTCATCCACAGCTCGCTGGTCTGGTGCTGGATGATGAACAGCAGCTCGTTAGGATCGGACGAGCGAAGGTGCTGCGCGTTCAGAATCGAGTCGAGCGCGAGATAGTCGCCGTAGCGCATGTCGATCGGCTTGTTCACGTCACGGCCGCCTTTGTGTGAAACTCGTCGCGCTGCCATTCGCTGTTGGCGAGGATCTCCTGCAGACATTGCGCAGCATCCCACACGTCTGCATAGCCGATGTAAAGCGGCGCAAGACCGAAGCGCAGGATGTTCGGCGCACGAAAGTCGCCGATGACACCGCGCTTGATCAGCGCCTGCATCACTGCGTATGCATGCTGATGCGAGAAGCAGACCTGGCTGCCACGATGTTGCGCATCGCGCGGCGATTGCAGAGTGACACCCCGGCAGCGTGCCTCGACGAGACGGATGAACAGTTCGGTCAGCGCGATCGACTTCGCGCGCAGTGCGTCGATCCCGGCCGCAAGCACTGTATCGACCCCCACTTCGAGCGCAGCGAGTCCGAGAATCGACGGCGTGCCGACCGCATAGCGATCGATCGAAGCGGCGGGCCGATAGTCGGGATTGAATTCGAACGGCGCGCGATGGCCAAGCCAGCCGGCAAGCGGCTGCGCATACGTATCGTCGACCATCGCAGACAGGTGCCGCTCGGCGGCGAAGACGAACGCCGGCGCGCCTGGGCCGCCGTTCAAATATTTGTAGCCGCAACCGACCGCAAAGTCGACGGCGGCTGCGTTCAGCGCCACCGGCACGGCGCCGGCCGAGTGCGACAAATCCCACGCGGTGAGGGCACCGGCATCGTGCGCGCGCCGGGTGAGCGCGGGCATGTCGTGCATGGCCCCGGTCTTGAAGTTCACGTGCGTCAGCATGACGACTGCCGTGCGCTCGTCGATCGCAGCGGCTACCTCGTCGAACTCGACCAGCTGCAACGAGTGACCCTGCCCAAGCAGATCGACCAGGCCCTGCGCAACGTACAGATCGGTCGGAAAGTTGGTCCGTTCCGACACGATCACTTTTCGCTCGCGCGATGAAGTCTGCAGCCGCAGCGCGGTCGCGAGTACCTTGAACAGATTGATGGAGGTCGAGTCGGCGCAGATCACTTCGTGTGATTCGGCGCCGATCAACCGCGCGATTCTGGCGCCGACTCGGCGCGGCAAGTCGATCCAGCTCGCAGCATTCCAAGAGCGAATCAGGCCGTCGCCCCATTCCGTTGCCACGACTTCCTGCACGCGCGTGCGCGTCGCGCGTGGCAGTGCGCCGAGCGAGTTGCCGTCGAGATAAATCACGCCCTCTGGCAGCGCGAACTGGCTGCGATGACTCGCAAGCGGGTCTTGCGCATCGAGCGCAACGCAGTCGTCGCGCGTCATGTGGCGTGCCTTTCCGCAAGCTCGCGCAACACTGCGCGTACCGGGCTGGCATCGCAACCGGCGATTTTCAGCGGCAACGCAATCAACTCGTAGTCGCCTGCCGGAACGTCGTCGAGCACGATTCCTTCCAGGATCGCCATGCCGTGAGCGCGCACCCGCTGGTGAGCATCGAGCGTCTTACTTTGCTCCGGATCGAGCGACGGCGTGTCGAGCCCGATCAAGCGCACGCCGTGTCGATGTAGCAGATCGATCGTCTGCGGCGCGATCGCGGTGAACTCCGAATCCCACTTCGTCGGCGCGTTGCGGTAGGTACGGAACAACACGCGCGGCGGCGAGGCGAGCAGGTGCTTCTCCGAATGCTGCGGTTCGATCAGCGCGCCGACATCCATCGCATGGATCACGCGGCATGGCCCGAGATACGGTGCGAGCGGCACCTCGGCAATCGACGCACCGGCGGCGTCGTAATGCAGCGGCGCGTCGGTGTGACTGCCGGTATGCGGCGAAAGCGTGATCTCGGAGACGTTGACCGGGCAGCCGGGCGCAAGAGTCCAGGTCCAGCGCTGTGAAAACGAAGTGTCGCCGGGAAATACCGGAAAGCCGGGCCCGATCGCGGGTGAGATGTCCCAGAGGCGCATTTCGAAATTCTAGGTGATCGGTGATCGGTGATCAGTGATCGGTGCTTGTATTCTTTCCCAAATGCGCATCGACGTTATCGGAGGCGGCCCGGGCGGGCTGTATTTCGCGATTCTTGCGAAGAAGAGTTTTCCGGCGGCGACGATCGACGTCGTCGAGCGCAATGCCGCCGACGACACGTTCGGCTTCGGCATCGTGCTGTCCGATGAAACCTTGGCGAATCTGAAAGCGGCCGATGAGCCGAGCTATCGCGAGATCGCGGCCCGCTTTGCGTACTGGGACGATATCTACGTGCAGTTTCGCGGGCAGGTGATGAAGTCATCCGGCCATGGGTTCTCGGGAATCAAGCGCATCACGTTGTTGCAGATCCTGCAGCGGCGCGCGAGCGTGCTGGGTGTGCGCGTGCGTTACGGCACCGAAGATCCGGGCATTGCTGCTCATCACGGCGCGCAGTTGGTCGTGGCCGCCGACGGCGCCAACTCCGGCGTGCGCGAGCAGCACAAGGAACACTTTGCCGCGATGGTCGACGTGCGCAGCAATCGATTCGTCTGGCTTGGCGCCAATCTTTCATTGCCCGGCTTCTACTACAGCTTTCGCGAGAACGAACACGGACTGTGGAGCATGCACGCCTACATGTACGCGCCCGGAGAGAGCACGATCGTCATCGAAACCACTGACGATGCCTGGCACCGCTCGGGTCTTGCGGTCGATGACGAGGCGGCAACTGCGGCTTATGTCGAGCGTGTATTCAAAGAGGAGTTGAACGGCAGCCGGGTGCTCACCAATCGTTCGTTATGGCGGCAGTTTCCAACGATCACGCTCGCTACCTGGCACGGACGATCAAACGGTGCGCACGTCGTGTTGCTCGGCGACGCTGCGCATACGGCGCACTTCGCAATCGGCTCCGGAACCAAGCTGGCGCTCGAAGACGCGATCGCGCTGCATAAGGCATTGATCACGCAATCCGATGACCTCGGCAGCGCGCTCGCCGATTACGAGGCGCAGCGCCGCGATGAAGTCGGGCGCATTCAGCACTCGGCCAATGTCTCGCTCGCGTGGTTTGAAAACGTGCGCCGCTTCTGGCAACTCGAGCCGTGGCAGTTCAATGTCAGCCTGCTGACGCGCAGCAAGCAGATCACGTATGAAAACCTTCGGCTGCGCGATGCCGCATTGGTGGCCGATGCAACCGCGCGCTGGAACCGGCGCGAAGCCGAGCGCTTGAACCTTGCACCGCCCGCCGACCTGAATATTCCGCCGATGTTCGCGCCGCTAAGGTTGCGCGATCTGTGGATCCGCAATCGAGTCGTCGTGTCGCCGATGGCGCAATACTCGGCGGTGAACGGCACGCCGAACGATTGGCACTTCGCGCACTATGTCGAGCGCGCCAAGGGCGGCGCTGGGCTGGTGTTCGTCGAGATGACATGCGTGTCGCCCCACGGCCGCATCACGCCCGGATGCACCGGTCTTTATGCAGCCGAGCACGTCGATGCCTGGAAGCGCATCGTCGACTTCGTGCACCGTCACACCGACGCCAAGATCGCGATGCAGATCGGACATTCGGGGCGCAAGGGATCGACGCAGGTCGGGTGGCGGCAGATGGATTGGCCGCTCGACGAACAGGACAGTGAACAAAACTGGCCGCTGCTATCGGCTTCGGAGATTCCTTACCGGCCTGGAGTCAGCCAGATGCCGCGCGCAGCGACGCGCGACGACATGGAGGAGTTGATCGAACAGTTCCGCGCCTCGGCCATCATGGGGGAGCAAGCCGGCTTCGATCTGCTCGAGCTGCACATGGCGCACGGTTACCTGCTCGCCAGCTTCTTATCGCCGATCACCAATCAGCGGCGCGACGAGTACGGTGGCTCACTCGCGAACCGCATGCGCTTTCCGCTCGAACTGTTTCGTGCGGTGCGCGCGGTATGGCCAAAGCAGAAACCGATGTCGGTGCGCGTGTCGGCGACTGACTGGATCACCGGCGGCACGACCGGTGCCGACAGCGTGCTGATCGCGCGGGCGTTCAAGGACACCGGTTGCGATCTGTTCGACGTATCCACCGGGCAAACCGACCCGACGAGCAAGCCGGTGTACGGCCGCATGTTTCAGGCGACGTTCTCCGAGCAGATCCGGCTCGAGGTCGGTATCGCAACGATGGCCGTCGGCGCAGTGACCAGCGCGGATCAGGTCAATACATTGTTGATCTCCGGGCGCGCCGATCTGGTGGCACTCGCGCGGCCGCATCTGGCCGATCCGTATTTCACACTGCACGCCGCGGCCGAAGCGGGGCACGAAGGCGTCACATGGCCGTCGCAGTATTTAAGCGGCGCGCAGCAACTGCATGCGCTGCAGCGGCGTGCGCGCGAAGACGCAGCACGAAAAGTCAGCTAACGGCGTGCAATAAGCTGTGTCGCCAGCGCGGTGCCGGCGAGAATGACTGCGCAGCCAGCGAGCATCAGCGCCGTCACTTCCTCTGCGAGAAACAGCCCGCCCCACAGCATCGCAAACGCAGGGATCAGAAAGGTGACCGCCATCGTCTTCGTCGGGCCGATGCGTGCAATCAGCCTAAAGTAAAGCGCGTACGCAAGCCCGGTGCAAAACACACCGAGCGCAACGATGGCAAGCCAGTCGAACGCACTTGGCGCGACCTCGGGCCAGTTGAAAACCGTGAACGGCAACAGCAATGCGGCGGCGGCTATCTGACTTCCGGTCGCAACTGCGAGCGGACGAAGGTGTGCGAAGTAACGTTTCGTCAGATTGCCGGAGAGGGCGTACGACAACGACGCTGCCAGGCCGGCGGCAATTGCCCACCCGCTGCCGCCGGGCGTGAAGTTCGCGCTCCCGGCCGAAAGCCACAGCACACCGGCAAAGCCGATCGCAAGACCGAGCCATTGCATCCATGTCAGTCGATCACGCAGCCACAACCACGCCACCAACGCAGCGAACAGCGGCACCGTCGCGTTCAGAATCGCTGCCAGGCCGGCGGTGATCGACAACGCCGCGTACGCGAACAACGCGAACGGGATCGCAGAGTTGAACGCGCCGAGCAGCAGCAGGCGAGCCGCGTTCGGCGCAAGCTCGGCGACGCCACCGCGCCACGCGAGCAATGCCAGCAGCGCCAAGGCGGCGATCGCGGTGCGAAGATCGGCGATAGCGAACGGCCCGAACGCCGGCGCTGCGATCCGAGTAAAGAGAAAGCTTGCGCCCCAGAGTGCCGCGAGCAACGTGAAATCGGCAAGATCGCGAATCTTCATGCGGAGATTGTGGCCGACGGCGATCAGGCGATCGATCCGCTTCTTGCTATCGAGTGTTGCTCAAACAGCTTGCCGCTCTGCGCGTGAATATTCGGCAGCGGTACGCGTCTTGGAGCGCGTAATATCCGCGCGAATTGCGCTGACAGGGTTGGTCGAATTCCGCTGACCGTTGTGACAAGGGCAGACTTGTCATCGGGTCCGAAACCAAGGAGAAGAAGATGAAAAGATGGCGCCTTATACCCGTGGCTTGCGCGCTATTGCTGGCAGGCTGTGCGCACTTCACAAAGCCACCAGACCCTACTCGACCTCAGGTTTCCGTTCTGGACGGGCGGTTGCTCGTCGTCAATGCAGAGCCGCTTGTGTTTACTCGACGGGGAGAGGTGACGATCACGTGGCACCTGCCAAGGGGCTACACATTCGATGAGAGACAAGGCATCGTCATCGAAGGACGACTCGTTAATCAAACGAAAGTGCCCAGGGACGGGTTGTTACAACAAACCTACGTGCTGGATCCGAAGCAGGATGAAATCGTCAGGTGCAGTCGGGGCAGAGATGCTTCAGAGTTTTCATGCTTGAACCGGAACACAAAGCCGGGACGGTATAAATACACGATCCGCGTACGGGACGGGACAAAGGCGCTGGAGCCATTAGATCCATGGCTGATGAACGAGTGAAGCCGATGAAAGGGTCAGCGGTCACCAGCAGCGACCCACGCACGTACTTCGGTGAGTGCTTCATCGCTGGCCCTAGCGCGGCCCGCTGCTTCAGCAACTGCAAATGCATGCTCTCCCAGCGCATCCCTCGCCCTGGCTATCAAGGGCGTCAGAAACGCCTCGTCGACCGGGTCGCGCCGTAGTCCGGTCCGCTCGGTGTTAGCCTCGGCTACTCCGAAAAAGCGGACCGCCTGAACCCACTCCTCGCCTGTAGCGGCGAGGCCGGCACACACCTCCACAGCGCTCTGCAGAGCCGGCGCAGAGCCGATCTCGTCTGCAATCGTTAAGACCTCGGTTAGCAGTGGCAGAGCTTTTTCGCGAGTTCCTCTCCCGACTAAGACCATCGCAAGATTTAGGAGGACGCCGGCGATGTACTCTCGATCGCCCAGATTACGGGCCAGCGCAAGCACTTTCTCGTATAACGGCTCGGCCGCATCAAGCTGGCCTTCCATACGGTGAACCTGTGCCAGTCCGTTGATGGCGGCCGCAAGTTGCCGCGTGTTTCCGCCCGCCTGCGCTAGAGCGACCGCCTCCTCCGATAGCGCCCGCGCACGGACAAGATCGCCCCCACCAACGCACGCCATGCCTAGCGGTTGCAGCACTGCTGCGACACGGGCTTTGTCCCCGACCTCGCGTGCGATTGACAAACTTTCCTCGAGATACTCCTGCGCCTTGGAGTAACGGCCCATGAAGCAACACAATTGGCCCGCATCGAACAATCCGCGGCTGCGGGCGTTGTCGCGTTCCTGTGCACCGGCCCTGGCTAGTGCTTCTACTGTCAGCCGAAGCCCCAGCGTCAAAAGGCCGCGATTGAACCAATAGGGTCGCAGTGCGAAAACCATCCTCAAGCCGAGTCGCGCACCGTCTTCCGCGCAATCGCCCCATGCATGCGCGGCTAGAAGGTTCTCGCGCTCTAAGTCCAGCTTAGAGAGCCACACCCCCTGCTCCGCTGGGGCCAATTCCGGCCGCGCGTTCTCCGCCAGCGCCAAATAGAAATCGAAATGCCTGCCGCGCGCAGCGGCTTCATCCCCAACTTCGTTCAGCTTCTCAAGCGCGTAGTGTCGGACCGTATCCAGCATTCGATAGCGCTCTCCGCCGACCTCCATCACCACCAGCGATTTCTGCACCAGATGCGTAAGCAGCTCCAACACATCGTCCTGCTGCAGAGCGCTATCGGCGCACACTGCCTCGGCCGCTTCGAGCGTCCATCCGCCGACGAATATCGAGAGTCGCTGAAACAGAGTGCGCTCCGCTTCTGCCAACAGGTCATAGCTCCAGTCGATTAGAGCGCGCAAAGTGCGCTGGCGCGGCAGAACAGTCTGGTCGCCCGTGACCAGCAACCGAAAACGGTCGCTCAGGCGGGCCGCGATCGTCTGCACCGACAAAGCACGCACGCGAGCCGCTGCAAGTTCGATCGCTAGCGGAATGCCGTCCAGGCAATAACAGATATCCGCGACCGCGGCAGCGTTCTGTTCGGTCAAGCCAAAACCGTGCATTGACGCAGCCGCGCGATCAATGAACAGGCGCACCGCTTCGTGCTGCGCCAAGGCGTCGAGCGGGATCCGCTTTTTGGGTACCGACAGCGTCGGAACTTGATACGTCGTCTCGCCCGCGACCCGCAAATAATCGCGACTCGATGTGAGAACTTTTACTCGCGGGCCTGCTTGCAACAACTTCTTGGCAAGGTCGGCGCAGCCGTGCACCACCTGTTCGCAGTTATCGAGAATGATCAGCAGCTGCAGATCACGCACGTACTTGGTCAG
>CAZKNV010000070.1:0-8120 GCA_964554145.1 uncultured Burkholderiaceae bacterium | reverse complement strand
CGACTCGGCGGTTTCATAAACGATCAACGAACGCTCGGTGCGAACCAGGGTGTGAAAGTGAGGCGAGTAATGCGCATCGAGCACCCACTCGATCATCGGCCAGGCCATCACCGGAAAGCCGGGCATGAACCAGTGGTCGCGTATCGAAAAACCGGGAATGCGGTTAAACGGATTCAAAATGATGCCTGAGCCGAGCGGGAAATCGCCCATCTTCAGGCGCTGCAGATTTTCGGGTGTGCTCATGTCGGCGCTGCCCTGCCCCTTGCGCGCCATTTCGGCACATCGCTCGGATATCAAGACCTCGGCTTCCGGGTGAAGTTGCAGCGGGACCTCAAGCGCCGCGGCAGCCGCCTGCCGCGTGTGATCGTCGGGAGTTGCGCCAATGCCGCCGCAACTGATGACGATGTCGCTGCCCGCAAATGTGCGTCGGTACAGCCGAATCAAGTCTTCGCGATCGTCGCCGGCGTAATGTGCCCAGGCGAGCCGCAGGCCGCGCACGCGCAGCAACTCGATCACCTTTCCCAAATGCTTGTCTTCGCGCTTGCCGGACAAAATCTCGTCGCCAATGATCACCAGTCCGAACCGCGCGAGCTTGTGCTCGGCCATCATGCCGCCGCGATAACTTTAAGAGCTTTGAAGTCTAATCGACCGAGGTAGCTGGAAAAAGAACACAACTCGCAACGCGCATGCGATTTGCCGGTCCAAACGCCAAGGACGGCGGGCGCTAATGCAGCTTTCCGGGTGATGCAGGTCTTGTTTGTATGATGTAATCAAATGGCCTATCCGAACGGGCCATCATTCTCGGAGGTTGTCATGACATCCGGCTTTAAATCGATCACCATTTTGGCTGCTGCAATAGTGGCTGCAGGTTGCGCGTCTCAGAACCCTGCCGGCACCGCAGCAACGACAGATTCATCCGCCGGCGACATCAAAACGCGTGCGGCGACAGCGCCGTTGACAGCGGCAGATATCCAGGTCGTGACCGCGCAGTTCGGCGTGTTCGGCGCCGATCCGAGCGGGCGCCGGCTGCTGTATGAAACGGACAAGTTTCCTGCGATACCCGCGGCGCCATACGGTTGGTACATCCTGTTCAAGACGAACAAGCCGACGGTCATATGGCGCGAGGAATTCGAATTGCCGGAGGCCCCGCCCACGTGGGGTCCGGGTGAAGCACTAGGAATTTTCAACATCTCGCCGGATCGCAAGACCGCGGTCACGGAGCGCATCATTCCGACCCGGCTTGGCTTTATCGCGAACGAATGGCGCTACGCGCCAGGCGATCCGATCGGCGCCCACAAGATGCGTGTCTATATCGACGGACAGTTGATTCGCGAGTTCAGCTTCGATATCGAAAAAGGTCCGGACGACCAACGCGGACCGCGCCGCGGCCCGAACCGCGACGGTTCGAAGTCAACGACGTAAGTACGTAGCCTTCTAAATCTGCGTGGCGTGCCTGCACACGCTGCGCCTCTTCTATTCTTCTTTATCGTCGCTCGATCGATGCTCAGCGGTCGCGGCGAGCGGGTCCCATTCGGCATCTTCGGCGCGCGCTGGCGGCGGCGCTCGACGCTGCCTTCCGCTCGTCACGTTTGGAGTATCGGTGGGGCGCGGACCGGTGACGTTGTCCGCCTTGGCATCGGCGCTCTTACTGCGCACTCTCGCACGTTCGTCCTCGCGCATCGCATCGGCAGCGCCTTCAATCGGCGCCGCGAGCGCGGCGACCGATTCCTGAATGACCTCGCTATCGTTCGCCACACCCGGGATGCCGGAGCGGCGGGTGTTCCGTGCTGCGTCCGCGTTTTCTAACGCCTGGCGCTGGCTGAGCTCACGCTCGGTCGGTTTGTTCGATTCGCCCTTTGCGTTTGCTTTATCGCCTGATTTCTCGTTCGACTGTGCCATCACGTCTCCTGGGTGAACGCAGCGAAACCAACAGCTGGCAACGTGTGTGCCCGCTGCATCAGCGTTGATTACCGGCATGCACTCTCCCAAACCTTCTGCAATCGCTTGACGCTGACCGGCATCGGCGTTTTCAGCTCCTGCGCAAACAGCGATACCCGCAGCTCTTCGAGCAGCCAGCGAAATTCACCGAGTCGCGGATCGTTAACGCCCTTGCGAGCTGCGATCGCGCGCTGCCACGGCGCCTGCAGCACTGCCATCTCGCTCATTCGCGCCGCGTCGCGCGCCGGATCACCCTTCACCTTGTCGATCCGCAACTCGATCGCCTTCAAGTAACGCGGCAACTGCGCGAGCTGCGACGCCGGTGTCGTCACGATGAAATCGGCGGTGAATAACTGCGCCAGTTGCCGTTCGATATCTGCCACGGCGCGCGGGAATGCCTTCAGCGCCTGCAGCTTGCGTGGAATCGCTGCCGCTTGTTCGACAATCGCGGTAACAAGCCGCGCGATCTCTTGCGCTATCAGGCTGATCCTGCCGCGCGCATCGTCCTTGCGCTCGGTAAAACTCGCTCGATCGATCGGTAGCGGACTTGTCAGGCAGGTGCGGTCGAGCGCAGCGGTGACGATCTGTTCGCGCAGTTCCTCGAAGCTCGGTAGCGCAGCCGAAAGCGCGTCGATGGTAGATGCGCGCACCTGCACCATCTGCAGGCTCGTCAGGCTCCTCTCGAGGAACTTGACCTGTTCCTTCAGTTGCAGGCGAAACAGTCGTCGCAAGCCGATACGGTGGGCAATAGTGGCCTGATCGGGCGCATCGAAGACTTCGATCGAGCAATGCGTCACGTGATCGACCAGAGCCGGATAACCGACCAGCGATTGACCATCGCGCCGGATTTCGAGCAGTTCAGGCAGTTCGCCGAAATCCCAATCGGTGATCCGATCATGCAATCCTTCAGCGACCTTCGCGTCCCTTTCAGCCACGCGCTGAAACATCGCACGCGCTTCGCCGCCGAGTTCGGCCTTCAGTTGCGGCAGGTTGCGGCTCATTGCCAACTGTCGCCCGTGCTCATCGACGACCTTGAAGTTCATCAGCAGATGCGCCGGCAGAGACTCACGCTTGAAATCGGCCGGCTGGCACACGAGGCCGCGCTCGGCACGAATGTCCGAGATCAACGCATCGATCAACGATCGCTGGGTGGACGAAGGCTCGCGCGCGGCCGCCCGTTCGACGAATCCGGCTGCGTACTCGGGCAACGGCACGCAATGGCGGCGCAATTTCTGCGGTAGCGATTTGAGCAGCAGACGCATTTTCTCCTTCAACATGCCGGGCACCAGCCACTCGCACTGGTCGGCGTCGATCTGATTCAGAGTGAGAAGCGGCACCGTCATCGTCACGCCGTCGCGTGGACTGCCGGGCTCGAAGTGATAGGCGAGCGACAAACGTAATTCGGCGTCGCTGCCGTGGCCACGCAACATCATTTCCTTCGGAAACAAATCAGTCGTGACACCGGCTGCTTCATGCCGCATTAACTCGTCGCGCGACAGAAACAGTAATTTCGGCTCGCTGCGCTCCGCGTCGATGCGCCAGCTTTCGAAACCTGTTCCCGCACTGATGCCGGCCGGAATCAGGCGGTCATAGAACGCAGTGATCAGCTCGTCGTCGACCAGCACGTCAAGCCGGCGCGTCTTGTGTTCGAGTTCACGGATCTGCCGAACCAGTCGCAGGTTGTGCGCCAAAAACTGCGCCCTGGTGTCGAGTTCGCCATTGACCAGCGCTTCGCGAATTAAGATATCGCGCGCCAAAGCCGGATCGATCGGCCCGAAGGCGACGCGCCGCTGCGCGTACACCACCAGTCCATAGAGCGTGGCGCGCTCGAACGCGACGACCTCCGCGCGCTTCTTTTCCCAATGCGGATCGCTCTGGCTCTTCTTGAGCAGATGCGCGCCGACTCTTTCGAGCCACGCCGGCTCGATCGTCGCAACGGTTCGCGCAAACAAACGCGATGTTTCGACCAGCTCGGCCGCCACGATCCAGCGGCCGGCCTTCTTCAGCAACGCCGATCCCGGCCAGATGAAAAACTTGATGCCGCGCGCTCCGGCATAAGGCGGCTCGCCACGCTCGGCATCGACAATGCGAGCGCCGATATTGCCGAGCAGTCCTGCCAGCAGCGCAACATGAATCTGCTCGAACGTCGCAGCAGATGGATTGATGCGCCAACCGTGCTCGCCAACGATCGTCGACAGCTGCACATGCACATCGATCCACTCGCGGACACGGCGTGGGCTTAGAAACTGCCTCTTCAGTTCCTCGGTCAGCTTGCGATTGGATTTTTTATGGCCGAGCTTGTCCTGCACGAACGCCCACAACTTGATCAGCGATAAAAAGTCGCTCTTATCATCGACAAAGCGGCGGTGTGCGCTGTCGGCTGCGTCCTGCGCTTCCAGCGGACGCTCGCGTGGATCCTGTACCGATAATGCGGAGGCAATCACCAGCAGTTCACGCAGGCAGTGCTGTTCGCGTGCGGCGAGCAGCATGCGGCCGACTCGCGGATCGAGCGGCAGTTTCGCCAGCTCCTGGCCGATGGCAGTCAGCTCGTTGCGTTCATCGACCGCATTTAACTCGGCGAGCAACTGGTAGCCGTCGGCGATTGCGCGCGAGGACGGCGGCTCGACAAACGGAAATTCCGCAACGTCGCCCAGCCCGAGCGATTTCATGCGCAAAATGACGCCAGCCAGTGACGAGCGTTGCACTTCAGGATCGGTAAAGCCCGCGCGCCGCGCGTAATCGTCTTCGCTGTAAAGCCGGATGCAGACGCCGTCCGCCACCCGACCGCAGCGACCTGCGCGCTGATTGGCCGCTGCCTGCGATATCCGCTCGATCTGCAACTGTTCGACCTTGTTGCGATACGAATAGCGCTTGACGCGCGCCAGGCCGGTGTCGACCACGTAGCGAATGCCGGGCACCGTCAGCGATGTTTCGGCAACATTGGTCGCGAGCACGACGCGCCGTGCGCTCGACGACGGCTTGAACACACGGTCCTGTTCTTCGGCTGAAAGCCGTGCATAGAGCGGCAGAATGCCGGCGTGGGCAGGGTGATGTTTGCGCAGCGCTTCAGCGGCTTCGCGAATCTCGCGCTCGCCGGGCAGGAACACCAAGATGTCGCCCGGCCCGACGCCGGCCAGTTCGTCGACCGCATCGACCATCGCATCCATCAATGTCCGGTCGTCGACGGCGTCATCGTCGATCAGCGGCCGATATCGCAACTCGACCGGATACAGCCGTCCCGAAACTTCAATGATCGGCGCCGGTCCGGCCGCGCCCGCAAAATGCTGCGCAAAGCGGCGAGCGTCGATCGTCGCCGAGGTGATGATGACTTTCAGATCGGGGCGCCGCGGCAACAGTTGCTTGATATAGCCGAGCAGAAAATCGATATTCAGCGAACGCTCGTGCGCCTCGTCGATAATCAGCGTGTCATAGGCACGCAACCAGGGATCACTCTGCGTCTCCGCGAGCAGTATGCCGTCGGTCATCAACTTGATCGACGCGCCAGGCCGCGTTTGATCGGTGAATCGCACCTTGTAGCCCACCACTTCGCCCGGCGCGGTATCAAGTTCCTGCGCGATACGCCGGGCAATGCTCGAGGCTGCGATGCGACGCGGCTGCGTATGGCCGATCAATCCACTCATGCCGCGGCCAAGCGCGAGACAGATCTTCGGAAGCTGCGTGGTCTTGCCGGAACCCGTCTCGCCGCTGACGATCACGACCTGATGCGACTCGATAGCGCGAGCGATCTCCTCGCGCGCGCCGGAAACGGGTAAATCTTCGGGAAAAGTAATGGCCGGCAGCAATGCGCGACGACGGGCGGGTCGGTGCGACCCCGGCGCGTTGTCTTGGTACTTTGGCTGCATCGGTTCACCGCGCTGATCAGCGCGGTGTTGTCATGGGTCCACCTGAAGCTCGAAGCGTTGGCACACGCAGTCGCATCGGAATGACGCGAGGCTGAAGCTGATAAGTATACTTTTGCGAATGAACGATGCCGCTTCCGCGGAGCCCATCACCACGCTCACCGCAGCGACCATCGACCATGCGCGGTTCGTGGCCTGGCTGCGCGATGTTGCGCCGTACGTGCATGCGCATCGCGGCCGAACATTTGTGGTCGGTTTTGCCGGCGGGCTGATCGAGGCAGGCCATCTTGTTGCGCTTGTTCACGACCTGTCGCTGCTCAACGCGATGGGCATTCGCCTGCTCGTCGTGCACGGCTCGCGCCCGCAAGTGCAGGCGCAGCTCGCGCTAAAGGGGGTCGAATCCCGGTTTGCGAACGACGTACGCATTACGGATGCACCCGCGCTCGAATGTGCGAAGGAAGCGTCGGGTGAGATTCGGCTCGACATCGAAGCGGCGTTCTCGCAAGGCCTGCCGTCGACTCCGATGGCGCATTCCAAGGTGCGCGTGGTCAGCGGCAACTTCGTCACAGCGCGCCCGCTGGGCGTGATCGACGGGATCGATTACCAGTTGACTGGTGTCGTGCGCAAGGTCGATGCCGATGCGCTGCGCGTGACGCTCGCCAACGGTGCGATCGTGTTGCTGTCTCCTCTGGGTTTTTCACCGACCGGAGAGGCATTCAATCTGACGATGGAAGACACCGCGTGTGCGGTCGCCACCGCGGTCAAGGCCGACAAGCTGATCTTGCTGACGGAAACCGACGGCGTGCGCGACGCCGACGGCACGCTGCGCAGCGAACTCACGGTGCAGTCGGCCGAAGTACTGCTCGCCGGAGGTGAAGTCAAGCAGGATGCCGCGTTTAATCTGCGCTATGCGATCAAGGCCTGCAAGGGCGGCGTTGCGCGCGCCCATATCCTTTCATACGCGCTCGACGGCAGCGTGCTGGCCGAGCTGTTCACGCACGAGGGGGTCGGCACAATGGTCGCCTCCGAGGATCTCGAACAACTGCGCGATGCGACCGCCGACGATGTCGGCGGCATCATCAAGCTGCTTGAGCCACTCGAAGCCGAAGGCACGCTGGTCAAGCGCCCGCGTGAGCTGATCGAGCGCGAGATCGATCGCTTCGTGGTGCTCGAGCACGACGGCTTTATCTTCGGCTGTGCGGCGCTCTATCCGTTTCCGCGCGAGCGGATGGGCGAGCTTGCGTGTCTGACCGTGCATCCCGACTACCAGGCGTACGGCGACGGCGAGCGGCTGATGAAGCGGATCGAAGCGCGCGCGAAGGCGGCCGACATCGAAAAGCTGTTCGTGCTGACCACGCGGACCGCGCACTTTTTCATCAAACGCGGGTACAAGCCGGCGACGGTCGACGACCTGCCGCACGCGCGACAGAACATGTACAACTGGCAGCGCCGCTCGCAAGTGCTGCTCAAAAATCTCTAGGAAACGAAATGGCAAGGATGGTGAATTGCGTAAAGCTGGGACGCGAAGCCGAAGGTCTGGACTTCCCGCCTGTGCCGGGCGAACTGGGCAAACGAATCTGGGAAAGCGTTTCGAAGGAAGCATGGGCCGGCTGGCTCAAGCACCAGACGATGCTGGTCAATGAAAACCGGCTGAATCTCGCCGATACACGTGCCCGCAAATATTTACTGACGCAGATGGAGAAACACTTTTTCGGCGAAGGCGCCGATGTGGCGCAGGGCTACGTGCCGCCGAGCACTTGAACAGTTTCAACCAATGGCAACCGTCCGTTACCTGGTCAACGACGTCGATGCATCGTTACCGTTCTATGCCGCTCTCGGGTTCACTGAAAAGGAGCACTGGGGTCCGCCGTTTGTGATGCTGACCTTGGGTGATCTCACGCTGTGGCTAAGCGGGCCGGGCAGCTCGGCTTCAAGGCCACTGAGTGACGGCTCGAAGCCGGCCCCCGGTGGTTGGAATCGCCTCGTTATTCAGGTGGATGATCTACCTGCTGCAATGAAAGCCATTGAGCCCACCGGCGCGCGTTTTCGCAGCGAACCGGTGCAAGGTCCGGGAGGCAAACAGGTGCTCGTTGAAGACCTCTCCGGAAATCCAATCGAGTTGTTCGAAGCGGCTGACGAGTGAAGCCGTCCTCCGTCGCAGCGCGCAAGCGTTGGGCGGAGCTACCCTGCCTGGACGTCGGTCGCTTTGCGACTACTCTGCGGTACTCGCGCCAGCGGCGGGCCTGCAAACTCGCTCCCTGCGGTCGCTCAAACAGGCAGGCCCTTAAAGACCCCGCTGGCGCTCCGCTCCTCGACGACGCC
>CAZKNV010000069.1:0-8179 GCA_964554145.1 uncultured Burkholderiaceae bacterium | reverse complement strand
GGCACGGCTGGAGGCAGACGTCGACTACTTGAAGAAAGCGCTCGTGGCAAGCGAGGCCGATCGCGCGGCGCGGCTCGAGGTGATCGAGCACCAGGGGCGCGAGCTCGCGCGCGTGGCACGGCTGGAGGCAGACGTCGACTACTTGAAGAAAGCGCTCGTGGCAAGCGAGACCGAAGTGGCGGGTCTCAAACGCCGGTACCGTTTCTTCGAACGCTTCAGGCGCTCATGAGTCGATCCGGCCGTCTGAGTATTCT
Organism: uncultured Burkholderiaceae bacterium; assembly: GCA_964554145.1. Classification (GTDB taxonomy): domain Bacteria; phylum Pseudomonadota; class Gammaproteobacteria; order Burkholderiales; family Burkholderiaceae_F; genus JACCZX01. The sequence continues at coordinate 7,925 of CAZKNV010000069.1, read as the reverse complement.
GGCGCTAAACACCGATCTGCCCCTTCCGCATAGAAGCCGGATCCCGCCTTGCTTAGGCCTGTCTGACTGACATCAAATCCAATTCGTATGTCAGGCGCGCTTCGCGATCCGCAGTTCTGCGGCGATCTCCGACAGGAGATTTTTCAGGAGGTCGGCTCTGATAGTCCTGTTCCAGCGCAAACTCGAGTAGAGCGCAGTTAGAACAACTACCGCCAGGTGGCACTTAGGACGGGAGCGCGGGATTCCAAACGTATCGTCCGCGACCACGTACGCATAGCCCAGTATCCACGTCATGGGCGTTGTTCCCAGCTTCGCGCGCAGCATATCGTTTATCTCGGCATGGACCTTGACTCTCGCGCCGAGCGTCTTTGTCTCTGGATAGAACCGGGACCCGGCCAATATCCGCTGCTCATAAAAAAACCGGGCGCCGGCGCGCGCGAGCCGCAGCCAGTACTCGTAATCCATGCAGTAGTTGAGCGTCTCGTCCAGATACCCCCAGCGGTCCAATACCGAGCGCCTGAAAAAGACAGCGGGCTGGCAAAGAAAACAGGTTTCGGGAAGTCTGGGCACGCTCCATGACTCCGTGGGATAGGCCTCGATCACCTGGTCGGCTACGTCGATATGGTTTGCAGCACCGTAGATCACGTCGATTTCCGGGTCGGCGCGAAAGCGGGCTGCTACCGCCGCGAGCGTCTCCGGATAATAGATGTCATCGGAATTGAGCCAGCCGATGATTTCTCCGGAGCTGGCACGAAAACCCTTATTCACAGCGTCGGCCTGGCCGCGGTCCTTCTCCGAGCTCCATCGAAGTTGGCCCGAGTACCGCTGAAGAATGTCGACTGTTTGGTCTGTGCTGCCGCCATCGAACACCCAGTACTCCAGGGCTGGATATCCTTGATCGAGCACGCTCCGGATTGTCCGTTCAATGAACCGCCCCTGATTGAAGGACGGGGTGACCACGGATATCCTGGGCAGTTGCTCAGTCATGTCGCACTACTCGACCGACTCACTCAGCTTTGCGGCCTCGTTCATCGCCGTAGAGTGAGCAGGAAAGCCGTGCATTCGCCCGTGCTAGACTGCGGCCGCTTCTGGAGTCGCATGAATTCTTCTGACAAGATTTTTGTGGCGGGGCATCGCGGCCTCGTCGGCTCCGCGATCGTTCGCGCGCTTGAGGCCCAAGACTACCGCAATCCCGCGCGCAGGACGCACAAGAGCTTGATTTCGAGGATCAGGCGTCCGTGCGGGTGCCGCTCGCCTACCATCTCCTATCCGTTTTGTGCGTGCCTATGAAGTCCGGCGACTGAGAAGTGGATGCTGAAAGATCATTAACGTGAATGTCGTCTTGTCCATAGAAGCGATATACCCGCCGCTGAGCGGCATCGGCCGCTATACCTGGGAACTCGCGACCCGCTTGCCGCAGCAACAGGAGATCAGCTCGGTACGCTTTATGGCCAACGGTTTCTGGCGCGAACTGCCCAAGCTCAATTACAAAGCCCGCATGCGCCAACGCCTCGGTCGCATTTCGCTGGTATCGAAAATCCGCAGCAAGCTCTTCGGCAAGCTCATGCCTTACCGGACCAAAAAGAAACTGGAAAATATTCAAGACGGCCTGTTCCACGGCCCGAATTATTTCGTCCCCAAGTCCCGCTTGCCCAGCGTGGTAACGGTGCACGACTTGTCGATTTTCCGCTACCCGCAATGGCATCCGCAGGCACGCATAGAACGCATGCTGACCGCGATACCGGAAGCGGTCGAGCGCGCCAATCTGGTGCTGACTGATTCACTGGCGACCAGGCTGGAAGTGATGCAGGAGTTTGGACTAAAGCCCGAACGTGTGATCGCTGTTCCGCTCGGTGTCGACAATGTATTCCGGCCGGGAGCGCAAGCCGAAACCGCGCCGGTACTGGCACGCTTCGGCTTGCGCAGCAATGAATACACCTTCTTTGTCTCGACCATAGAACCGCGCAAAAACCTGACGCGCCTGTTGGCAGCCTATCGCGATTTGCCCGCCGATCTCAAGCATCGCTGGCCGCTGGTACTGGCCGGCGACCGCGGCTGGCAAAGTGTGGACATCCATGCCGATATTGAACGCGGTCAGCGTGAAGGCTGGCTGATCTGCCTCGGCTTTGTCGAGCAACAATACCTGCCCATCCTGTATGCCGGCTGCCGCCTGTTTGCTTACCCTTCCTGTTATGAAGGTTTCGGTTTGCCGATTGCAGAAGCGATGGCCAGCGGCGTGCCGGTCTTGACGTCGAATTGTTCATCGATGCCCGAAGTCGCCGCCGGCGCCGCGCTGTTGGTGGAACCGGAAGATGTGGTCGCGATCCGCGATGGCCTGGCGCGGGCGCTGCAAGACGACAACTGGCGGGCGATGGCGACACAAAAAGGCTTGCACCGGGCGGCCGAACTGACTTGGGATGCCTGTGTGCAAAATACGGTAGCAGCCTATCGCCTGGCCAAGAGCATGTCATGGCGCTAGGCCGAACGCGCGACCTGAGCGCCTTGCGCTGCGCTCAGGTACCAGGCATACGTGGATCGGATGCCGTCGCGCAACCCGATCGTCGGACGCCATCCCATATCTCGCAGCCGGCCGACATCGAGCAGCTTGCGCGGCGTGCCATCGGGCTTCGAGGTATCGAAGTTAAGCTGTCCGTTGTATCCGATCACCTCGCAGATGAGTTGCGCAAGTCCACGAATGGAAATCTCCTCCCCGGAGCCGATGTTCACCATGCCTTTGAACTCCTCGCGCTTCATGACGTGCAGGCACGCAGAGGCCATGTCATCCACGTGCAGGAATTCGCGCTTCGGCGAGCCGGAGCCCCAGATGGCCACCACCGGCGCTGCGGCAATCCTGGCCTCGTGCACCTTGCGTAGCAGCGCTGGCAGCACGTGGGAGGTAGCGAGATCGAAATTGTCGTTAGGCCCGTATAGGTTGGTGGGCATGACCGACACGAAGTTCGTGCCGTACTGGTCGTTGTAGGCCTCGCACATCTTGATCCCCGCGATCTTCGCCACGGCGTAGGGTTCGTTCGTGTACTCGAGCGGCCCGGTGAGGAGATAGTCCTCGCGCATCGGCTGCGGACAGTCGCGCGGGTAGATGCACGAGCTGCCGAGAAACATCAGCCGCTTCACGCCGTTGCGCCACGCGGCGTCCATCACGTTGCACTGGATCAGAAGGTTGTTGTAGATGAATTCCGCGCGGTAGGAGTTGTTCGCGAGGATTCCACCCACCTTCGCCGCCGCCATGAATACGTAGTCCGGCCGCTCCGATTCGAAAAACGCCCGCACCTTGCGCTGATCCTCGAGATCGAGCTCCCGGTGCGTTCGCAGGACCAGATTGCGATGGCCCGCGCGCTCGAGCGCACGCACCAGCGCCGATCCCACCAGCCCCCGGTGCCCTGCGACGAAGATCTTCGCCTGCTGGTCCATAGCGCTGCTCGTAGGGTTAGTTGCGGTGAGCGCCCACGCGGGGCGCGGAGGCGCCGGCCAGACGGGTGTGGTGATGGTCCACGAGCAGCTGCACCAACTGCTCGAAAGTCGTCGTCGGCCGCCAGTCGAGCACCTGGATGGCCTTGCGCGGATCGGCGACGGCGACATCGGCGTCAAGCGGCCGCATCAGCCGCTGCTCGACGTGCACGTGGCGCGTCCAGTCGGCGCCGACGTAGCCGAATGCCTCGCGGCAGATGTCCTCGACCGAGTGCGCTACCCCGGTGCCGACGACAAAATCCTGCGCTGCCTCCAGCTGCAGCATGCGCCACATCGCGTCCACGTAGTCCTTCGCATAGCCCCAATCGCGCCGTGCTGCGAGATTGCCGAGCGAAAGCTTGCCCTCCCTGAGTATGGGCGCGCCCAGTTCATCGCACTCCGGCGAGTCGCGTAAGCCGGCCCCGACGCAAGCTGCGGCATACGTGATCTTCTGCATCACGAACCACAGCGGGTGCCGCGGGCTTTCGTGATTGAAAAGAACCCCGCACGCCACAAACAGCCCGTGCGCCTCCCGGTAAAGAGTTGCGAGTCGATGGGCGCACGCTTTCGATACCGCATAAGGGTTCAGGGGCTGAATGCTGGTCGTCTCATCATGGCGACCTGGGCCGGCACCGCCGAAGATCTCGGCAGAGGAGGCAAAGAAAATCCTCGGCCGCGCCCACGCTTGCCGCGCGGCACTGAACAGCGCGACTGACACCACCGCGTTGTCTTCGAGAGTGCGAACCGGCTCGTTCCAGGACAGGTTGGGCGCTGACTGCGAAGCGAGATGATAGATTTCCTGCGGTGCGACATCGCGAATGAGCCGGGCCCAGGCGTCCTCCGAGCCCAGGTCCTCGCGAATAACGGCGACACGGCCGTTTGCAGTCGCCGATGCGCCTTTTGCGCTGTTCGGGCGCACAACGCCTGCGACGTCGTAACCCTTCCGCAGCAGAAGCTCGGCGAGATAGAATCCGTCTTGGCCGTTGACGCCGGAAATCAGAGCGCGCTTTGCTGCGCCAGTCGCGGGGCGGGCAAATTCGTTTGGGGCGGGTTCTGGCATCAACAGGCTGCAACGCACGAGTAGAGATGTTAATTGTACTTGACGTGACCGCCGATATCAGCAGCGCTTTGCCGGAGCCCCCGTGGTTGGCGGGGCTGCTTGCTGGCGTCCTGCGTGCAGCAGGCCCTCGATGAAGGTTGCCCTGAATGCGAGGGCACTGCTCTCGCCACGCACCGGCATCGGCCAGTACATCCACGCTCTGGCCACGGAATTGCTAAAGACTGGCGCGGTTGACCTGGAGTTTTTCTACAGCTTCGGATGGTCGCGCGAACTGCGGGGCGGGCCGCTTCGACACATTGACGCGGTCAAGACGTCGGTCAAGAAGGTGCTGCCTTGGTCCTACGAAATTGTGCGGCTTCTAACGCAGGTCTGCTTCACCGCAGGTGCTTGGCGAAAGGGGTTCGATTTGTATCACGAGCCAAATTTCCTGGCGTACGAATTCGAGGGCCCGCTGGTTCTCACGGTGCACGATCTCTCGTTTGTGCGCTACCCGGAATTGCACCCGGCGGCGCGGATCGAGGCGATGGCCAGGCATTTTCCGAAATCCCTTGAGCGTGCATCGATCGTACTGACCGATGCCGAATCGGTGCGTCGCGAAGTGCTGGAGCGTTACGGATTGCGCCCGGAGCGCGTGCGCAGCGTGCCGCTGGGCGCAAGGCAGGAGTTTTGCGAGCGCTCGCCGGAGCAAATCGCACCGACGCTGGAGAAGTTCGGGCTCCGGTATCGAGGATATTTGCTGAGCGTCGGTACCCTTGAGCCGCGCAAGAACATTGCGTTCGTGCTCGATGCATTTGCGCGGCTTCCCGAAAAGATCCGGCGGCAGTTTCCGATCGCGCTGGTCGGGATGGAGGGATGGCTCAACTCGGATCTCGATCGAAGGATGCGGCCGCTGGTTGAGCGTGGCGAGGTACGATTACTGGGTTACCTGTCCGATAACGAGTTGCAGCATTTGTATGCAGGCGCTTCGCTTTTCATCTACCCGTCTTTATACGAGGGCTTCGGCCTGCCCGCGCTGGAGGCCATGCAATGCGGCGTTCCGGTCATCGTTTCGAACGTGTCGGCGCTCCCGGAGGTGGTTGGCGAAGCTGGAGTGAAGATCGACCCTGCGGATACAGATGCGCTGACGATGCACATCGAGCGTTTGCTCGACGACCGGAACGAGTGGCAGCGACTTCGGCTGCTTGGCCTCGACCAGGCGAAGCGGTTCAGCTGGCACAAGTGCGCATCCGAGACGCTACTGGCGTACCGGGATGCGGTGTCTCTGGGATAGGGCGCATGAAAATCCTGCAGTTTGGCCGTTTTCATGACCAGAACTATGGAGGAATCGAGCGGCATGTCGCGATCCTTGCCGCCGGATTGAAGGCGTATGGGACTGTGGATAACGTGGTCGCGAACAACCGGTGGCAAACCGAGGTCGAGGCTGCCGCGCCGGTGCGGACTTACAAGATCCGGTCTCTTGGCACCCTGGCGGGGGTTGCGGTGGCGCCCACTTTTCCGCTCTTCGTGAAGCGGCTATGGGAACGCGAACGTTACGACATTGCCCATCTTCATTTTCCCGATCCGCTTTCTCACTTCGCCGCGGAACTGCTGCCGCGCGAAGTCAAGCGCGTCGTAACCTGGCATAGCGATATTGTCCGCCAGCGCGGGCTATTCGCTCTCTACCGGCCTTTGCTTGACGGTTTCCTCGAGCGCGTGGATGCGGTCATCGCGGCAACGCCGAAGCACTTCGAGATGTCGCGGCAACTCGATGCGATCAGGGGTTCACCCAAGTGCCGCGTCATCGCGTACGGAATCGATGTCGCGTCGTTCGCGGCAAGCGACGAGCTCATGAGGCGCGCCGCGAAGCTCAGGGCTTCGCTGTCGTCGCCAAAGTCTGTCGTCTTCGCGGTCGGTCGCCACGTCTATTACAAAGGCTTTGAGTATCTGATTCGCGCGATGTCCGGGCTGGATGCGGTATTGGTGCTTGGCGGCTCGGGACCTTTGCTCGACACGCATCGGCGCCTGGCTGCCGCGGTCGGCGTTGCGCACAAGGTCATCTTTCCGGGACGCATCGAGGAGCGCGACCTCGCTGCCTATTACCACGCCGCCGATGTGTTCTGCCTGCCGTCGTGCGAGCCCAGTGAGGCTTTCGGCATCGTGCAGCTCGAGGCGATGGCCTGCGCGAAGCCGATCGTGAACTGCGAGCTCGGCAACGGTGTGAGCTTCGTTGCGCCGCACGGCGTTTGCGCGCTTAGCGTGCCGCCGCGCGACCCGACCGCGCTTGCGCGGGCGCTGAACGGGCTCTTGCAGGACACCGACCGGCGCAATGCGCTTGGTGGAGTGGGTCTGGACCGTGTAAAGCGGTTGTTTTCCGCCAGGCGAATGGTGGATGAGCATCTCGCGCTTTACCGCGAGCTGCTCGATGCGCACAGCCAGGGAATGTCCGAACAATAGGCGCACGCGCTGCACCGTGCTACTCGCGCCCGCCGTAGGCGCGGTAGCCGTGGCGGCTGATGAGCGCATCGCGCTCGGCTACCTTCAGATCCTCGCGCGCCATTTCGGCGACCAGCTGGCGGAACGCGACCCGCGGCTTCCATTTCAGCTGCCGGCGCGCCCTGGCGGCGTCGCCGAGCAGGGTATCCACCTCGGCGGGGCGGTAGTAGCGCGGATCGACGCGCACGATGGTCTGGCCGGGTTTCAGTTTGCCCGCCGCGATCTTCGGCCTGGGGCCGAGCTTCGCGACCACGCCGCGCTCGTCCCTGCCCTTGCCTACCCAGCGCAGCGTGATCCCCAACTCCGCCGCGGCCGCGTCCACGAACTCGCGCACGCTGTGCTGTATACCGGTCGCGATGACGAAATCGTCGGCCTTCTTCTGCTGCAGGATGCGCCACATCGCTTCGACGTAGTCGCGCGCATGCCCCCAGTCGCGCCGGGCGCCCAGATTGCCGAGGTACAGGCAGGGCTGCAGTCCGAGCCGGATCCGGGCAAGCGCGCGCGTGATCTTGCGAGTGACGAAAGTCTCGCCGCGCGTGGGCGATTCGTGATTGAACAGGATTCCGCTGGCCGCAAACAATCCGTAGGCCTCACGGTAATTGATGGTGATCCAGTGTGCGTAGAGCTTCGCCACGCCGTAGGGCGAGCGCGGATGGAACGGCGTCGTCTCGCGCTGCGGCGTTTCGCGCACCAGGCCGTAGAGTTCCGAGGTGGAAGCCTGGTAGAAGCGGGTCCGCTTTGCCATGCCGAGAATCCGGATCGCCTCGAGCAGGCGCAACGCGCCCAGCCCGTCCGCGTTCGCGGTGTATTCGGGCTCTTCGAAGGAAACCGCGACATGGCTCTGCGCGGCGAGGTTGTAGATCTCGTCGGGCTGCGATTCCTCGACCACGCGCAGCACGCTCATCGAATCGGTCATGTCCCCGTAGTG
>CAZKNV010000068.1:0-8199 GCA_964554145.1 uncultured Burkholderiaceae bacterium | reverse complement strand
AGAGCGTTCAATTGGACAGTTCAGTTCAAACCGTGCTTCGCTGGTGCGAAGCCCGAATCACGCAGGCACCACAGACCACGGCGACGGTGACGCCGGGAACAGCGTTGACAGCGCCGGCCTGGGCAAAAACTTCCGCCAACTGGAACAACCCTGGCCCTTCGCTCGATTTTCGGGGTGGCGCGGGCTTGCTGCCGGGTCTGAACGCGGACCCGTCGTGCGTCATCGAAGATGCAACTTGTGAACTCGCTCCGCCTATTTCCCCGACCGGCCAGACAGGAGCGAGCTTTTGCCCAGGCAACGGTGATCTCGACGCGCGCTGGCGCAAGTTTCGGATTACTGCGCAGGTTGCGACACCGGCGTTCGACATGATTGGTGGCAACCGATTCACGTATGCGCAAAGCGAACTACGTCTTTTCATTGAATAACCACGTACCGGAGATCGGCAATGGAACACCCACCCATTAACCCGAGCAGTCAGCCTGCCGAAGGTACGCGACCCCTCTGGGTCCGCGGCATCGTGCTGGCGGCGATCTGGACGCTGGTGCTGCAACCCGTCGTGTCGAGCGCGCAGTTGGCGCAATCGCCTATGTTCACGGTGACCTCCGCGCCGCCGAACGTGATGCTGATGTTCGACGATTCTGCATCGATGAATCGGCTGGACTTGAATCCGCCGCCTGCGTTTGCGAATCCAACTGCCAGTATCTCAGGGGGCGGGAACCCGGCCCTTAAGCTCAACACGGTGGGTTACTTCGGTATCAGTGGCGTGCGCTGGTACTTCGGCGGCAGTGCTATATACGACGGCCGTTGGACGTTCACTTATGCAGACGCGCTTGCACGGTCGCCTGCGTTCAATCCGCTTGCGTATAACCCGGCGATTTACTATCAACCGTGGAATAACAATGGGATTCGTCTTCCCGTTTCTTCCATCGCAGGGAACACCAACGTTGCGGTCGGCACGCGGACCGAGTGGGACCCTCGTAGTCTTCCGCCGGCGATGGGTGGCGGATCGGTGTTCAGCAAACTGACCGTGCCGAATACCGGCGTCATTGACGCCAACGGTGAAGTGCGCTCGTGGGCAGCGCCGGTTACTGGCTCGGTGGCGTATGCGGGCTTGCCCAGCTCGACCGCGGCGCCCACCGGCGCAGATTTATTCACTTCGACGATTGCGTGGGACAACCCGAACTGCCAGCCGCTCGTACAGGACACGCTTTACACCTGGTATTGCCCCACGGGAACTCCCTGGACCTCGCCTGCCGAAGCTTGCAACGCCCTCAACGACGGAAACCCTTCCGCCGCCGGGCGTACGTGTTGCGCTGCGGTCGTAAACAATCCGACCTACACGCCGGCGGTGGGTAACAGGTACCAATACTTTACGGCTCCGCTGCCTCCGGGTCCGCCGTATCCCGCGATGACCGGGCCGGCTGGCGAAGTGTGCACGTCGATTGCCTACACCGGCAACACCAGCACAACCACCGGCAATCCCTGCACGACGACCCTCGTAAGCGATGACCCGCCGTACGAAGTGCCGTGCCCCCCGGGCGGCGGCGAACAGTGTTTCTACGATCCGCCCCCGGTCTACAACACGACGTGCACGACTTACACGACGTATCAGTGGAACTGTACGTACGACTACACCATAACCACCAATAACTACACGTGTCCGACGACAACTCAACAGTACTGCACCAGCTACCTTGGAGCGCCGTACTGCCCCGGGCAGCAGTCGTTAACGACGACGTCCGACGCACGCTACACCGGCGGCTACTGGACTCCTGCGCGCTATGTGATCTATGACGGTCCGGCGTCCCGCACTGCGGCCGAGATCAGTGATCTGTCCAACTACCGGATGATCATGATCGATCGCAAGTTTGCTTGGAGTTCGGGCTCGCGTGCTCTGATCGACGATGTCAGCAAATTCAACGTGGTCGATGGCGTGACCGGACTGCCCGCTCCTGCAGGTTCGAGGCCGGATTGCACTCCGCCGAATGCCGGCACCATAGCGGGCCAGGACGGCACGTGGTGCACGTGGGAGCAGGAAGCAAAGAACTACGCGAACTGGTACACGTATTACCGCAGCCGCTTGTTTGCGGCGATCGGCGTGATGTCCGAAGTCACCTCCGAGTTGATCGGCCCGGAGCAGTTCATGCGCATGGGCTATGGGCGCATCAATTATTTCGGCCGAGGGCGTAATCCGTGGAACGTTCAGGATGTGAACGATAAACTTCCCAACAATTTGCCGAATGTTGACGGTGGCACCAACAAGGGCGGCGTAGAGCGCGGCGTACGGCCGTTCACTGTCAACGCTCCGCCGCTGTCAGCGATACTGAATCCTGAGCGGCAAGAAGTGTTTGACTGGCTATTTACCATCAATGGTCTTGGGCCAACACCGAACCGTGAAGCATTGCACGGGTCAGGGCTTTACTTCACTCGCCAAGATTCGAAGGGGCCGTGGGGCGCATTCCCGGGGACGGGCAGCGAGCCGCAGTCGCAGCATCTATGGTGCCGGCGCAATTACACATTGCTGGCGACGGACGGTGAGTGGACTCGGCTTTCTTCGGGGCAGCCGCGGCTCGAATCAGGGCCGCCATTTGGGGGGACTCTCAGCCCACTGACAGGGCCGGGGACAGTCTCAAACTCGATGAGCACCAATGGGCCGGCGTTGACGGGCACTGACCGTGACACCGGTTCCCCGCTGAACTATCAATACCTGGTGGCCAGTGAACCTCAGATTTCAGGTGGGTTCGGCAGCACGCAGACCGAGACGCTAACCGATGTGTTGCATTACTACTGGAGTCATGACGTACGCGATGATCTTCGGAATTCGATCAAGACTACGCCGCGTAACCGGGCGTTCTGGCAACACATGTCGTCGTACATCGTCGGCTACGGTGTTATCGCATCGATGGATGATCCTGCAAGGGTTCCTGCACTTCGCACGGACTTCGATGCGCGCAACGCCATCGGCTGGCCGGAGGTGGGTCTCGAGGCTTGCCGGCAGTTGGACGACAACGTCGACGACACGGCCGTCAATCCCAGTTGTGTTCACACGGTGGCGCCGTCGGGTAACCGCATCAACGACGTCTTGCGAGGTGGGCTTGCCAGCGGCGGCGACTTTTTCTCGGCCACTTCGCCGGCGGCATTGAAGGCCTCGCTACAAGCGGTGTTCGGCGCAATCGGCTCGGATAACGCGGCGGGAACATCGCCCGGGCTATCAAGCTCCACGGTCGGTGCGGGCAACCTGATTATCCAGAGCGGATTCTTTACCAATACGTGGGACGGATATGTCCGCGCCTTCGATCAGGTGGCGTTGCTGACTTTCTTGACCTCTGGAGGCGTGCAGCCTCCTCCGGTGTGGAGCATCAATTTCGACACGCCGGCAGCGCGTCCGATCTACAGCTCGACCGCTATCAATACACCGATCCCGTTCGACTGGCCGAGCCTGACAGCGCCGCAAAAAGCCGCGCTGGATCCAAGCCTCCCAGTGGGGTCGAGTCCGATACTGGATTATTTGCGAGGTGATCAGTCGAAGGAACTTCGCTTCGCGGGCGGGCAGTTCCGCAACCGTACCAACACGATTCTTGGCGACGTCGTTTCATCAACTCCGCTGTATTCGAAGGCGGCTGACCACGGGTACCTGCGGCGGCCGGCGGCGTCGGTCGTGCTGCCTGCCGCGTCGACTCAGGGCAATGATATTTACGATGACTACGTGATCTACAAACGCACTTTGCGGACTCCGGTTGCGCTTTTCGGAGCCAATGACGGTATGTTTCGCGTGCTGGACGCGCGGGTTGGTCAGCCAACCAGTGGCCGTGAGGTCTTCGCCTTTGTCCCGCGTTCGTTGTATTTCACGCTGCGCGATCTGACGTCTGCCGCTTATGCGCATCGGTTCTATGTCGACGGACCCGTCATTGAAAGCGATATTTTCAATGGCACGGCGTGGAAGACGATTGCGATTGGTACGACCGGCGCCGGCGCCGCGGGCATCTTTGCAATCGATGTCACTTCGCCGCAGCTTGGCTTTGGTGCTGGCAACGTGCTGTGGGACATTATTCCGTCCGAACATGCCGATCCGGTGGTCGTCAGCGATCTGGGCAATGTGCTGCAGCCGGGAATCATGGGCAGTGTCAAGGACTCGTCGGCTCCTAACGGGCAAGGCCGCTGGGTGTACATGGTCGGCAACGGTTACGACAGCGTAAGCAAGCAGGCCACGCTCTTCGTGTTTGACGCTTTCAATGGCTCACTGATCAAGGCGATCCAAACGGGCGTCGGTAGTGCGGCACCTGTGAGCGCGCAGAACGGCTTGGGCGGCATCACGCCCGTGTTCGACGGCAACCGCAACATCATTGCGGTCTATGGCGGTGACAAGCTGGGCAATATGTGGAAGTTCGACTTCAGTTCGTCCACGATCAACGATCCGGATGGCGGCGGCCCATTGAAAGGGTGGGAGATCTTCAACAAGGTCGCCGGCCTTCCCGCACCTCTGTTCACTGCAACCGACGCGTCGAGCAATCCGCAGCCCATTACGGCGGCTCCGCGCATCACGCCGCATGGCATCTCCGGCCTGCATGTCGGATTCGGCACCGGCAAGCTTTTCGAGCCTGGCGACCAAATCAGTACTCAGGTGCAGTCGGTGTACGTGCTGTGGGACAAGGGGCAGATTCCGACGATTCCGAAGGTAAGTCTGAAATCAATCGCACTGCAGGATGCTCCGTGGGATAACGACGGTAACGTGATGACGGCTGACGTTGCCGACGGAACGTTCCGGCGCTTGAAAGCAACGGATCTTGCCGCGTACGACTGGACGAAGGAAGGGTTCTACATACCGTTGCAATTTGAATTCGGGCCTGCTGAAGGAGAACGCATACTGTCCGCGGGAATTCTCGATGCCGGCGTGCTCACGTTTACTTCGTTCCAGCAACAAAATGCCGGTACCGATCTGTGCACTCCGGGCGGCACGTCACACGTTTACCGTTTCAATCTGATCGGAGGGTTGGGTCAAGCCGGCTTCCTTGGAGTGACCGGGCCGGTGGTTGGCAGACGCATCCAGCCAGGTCTGGTCAGCGCTGCGCCGCCGATCTATGAACCGGTCACCCCAGTGGGGCCGACGCTCGACAGCATGAATCAGGCCGATGTGAAGACGATGATGCAAAACCCGAAATATCGTCAGCAAGGTGGCCGCGCCGTAACGCAGGGAGCGGTTGGGACGTGTGCGCATGTTGGGCTGAAGGTTGACGGCACGCTGGCACGAATTCCGACGGCATGCGCCGGGTTGGTGCCGCTCAGGGCGTGGGGATCGGGTGTGCGATGAGTCGACCTATGCGAGAAGCGCGCCAGTCAGGTTTTACGCTGATCGAGATGATCATCACGATGGCTATCATTGCGATCTTGACGGCCATCGCGATTCCTAGCTACACCGCGTACATTCAGCGCAGCAACCGTGGGGAAGCACGCGGTCAGCTGCTTGAGACAGCGACGTGGATGGAGCGTTGGCGGACGGAGCGGGGTCGGTACGATGATCCAGCCAGTGCGAATAACCCGCCGCCGACGCCGCCGTTTCCTACGGCATACTCGCAATCGCCGCCACCGCCGGCGACAGCTAAGTACACCATCGCAGTGGCAGCTACTTCTGTCACTTATACAATCACTGCGACTCCGACCGGTGTCATGACTGGCGATGTGTGTGGCAACTTGATAGTTAACCAGAGCGGTCAGCGTTTGTTTACGGGCGGTGGTGGAACACAGGACGTGTGCTGGAATCGCTAATCTCTTGAGGCGGCGTGGCATCATGGTCGCGTGACCGCTTGGCCTGCCGCTTTTACCATTGACCCCGTCGACCGCGCATCAGGCGCGGTTCATTTGCCGGGTTCCAAAAGTATTTCCAATAGGGTGTTGTTGCTGTCGGCGTTGACAGAAAGCGAGACAACGCTCATTGACTTGCTGGACGCCGACGATACCCGTGTCATGGTTGACTCGTTAACGAGCCTCGGCGTTCAGTTGCATCGAAGCGCTGCCGGAATGCACGTGCACGGCTGCAACGGACGATTTCCGGTCCGCGAGGCGAGCCTGTTTCTTGGGAACGCGGGCACTGCGTTTCGCTCGCTGACCGCCGCACTGGCGTTTTCTGGCGGCCGTTACGAACTCGACGGCTTGGCGCGGATGCGAGAGCGGCCGATCGGCGATTTGGTCGATGCGCTGAATTCCCTGGGTGGGCGGATTCGCTATGTCGGGTCGCCGGGTTTCCCACCGCTTGTGATCGAGCCCGTCGATCGTCTTTCGACCGATCGCGTCTCGATCAGAGCTGATGTGTCCAGCCAGTTCCTTAGCGCTTTACTGATAGCGGCGCCGCTTGCCGCGCCCGGTTTGCGAATTTCCGTCGACGGCACTTTGATATCTGAGCCGTATGTTGAGCTGACGCTGTCATTGATGAGGCAGTTCGGCGTCAACGTTGCTCGCGAGCGGAATGACTATCTCGTGCCCAAGGCGCCTTACCGATCCGCCGGCCGATTCGTTGTTGAAGGCGACGCATCGAGCGCTTCCTACTTTCTCGCGCTGGGTGCGGTCTCAGAAGGCCCAGTCCGGGTCGATGGCGTCGGCAAGGACAGCGTGCAGGGCGACGTTCGATTTGCGGATGTGCTCGCTGACATGGGCGCGCAGGTCGACTTCGGTGCTTATCACATTGAGGTGAGCGCGCCTGCAAGCGGGCGTTTGCAGGCGATCGATGCTGACTGCAACCACATCCCCGACGCGGCAATGACACTGGCGATCGTGGCTTTATTCGCCGACGGACCGAGCACGCTGCGTAACATCGGCTCGTGGCGCGTTAAGGAAACGGACCGGATTGCTGCGATGGCCACTGAGTTGCGCAAAGTCGGCGCTCAGGTCGATGAAGGTCCGGATTGGATTCGCATCGTTCCGCCCAAGCAATTTCGCGAAGCGACCATCGACACCTACGATGACCACAGGATGGCGATGTGTTTTGCGCTGGTTGCCGCGGGCGGCGTGCCGGTGCACATTCGCGATCCAGGGTGTGTCACCAAGACATTTCCCGATTACTTCGATCGGCTTGCTGAGCTGGTGCAGCGATGAACGATGTTCCGGTCATCACGATCGACGGACCGACTGCGTCGGGCAAAGGGACGATCGCGCAGCGCGTGGCCGAGGCACTTCGTTTCAATTATCTCGATAGTGGCGCGCTGTATCGCCTGGTCGCCTGGCGCGCGCTGCAAGGTGCTGTCGGTGCGGACAATGTCGAACGGTTGTCTGCCGTGGCTGCCGCAATCGGACCGCGTTTCGCTGGCGGACGCATCGCGATGGACGGACAGGATGTGACCGACGCGATTCGCACCGAAGAAGTGAGCCAGTTCGCGTCGCGGATTGCGGTATTCAATGGTGTCCGACAAGCGCTGCTGGAGCTGCAACGATCGCAACGCAGGCCGCCGGGCCTCGTGGCCGATGGTCGTGACATGGGTACCGTTGTTTTTCCTCAGGCGAGACCCAAGATTTATTTAACGGCCAGTGTTCGCGCGCGGGCGGACCGGCGCTATAAACAGTTGATCGAAAAAGGTTTTTCGGCTAGCATCTCCCCCCTTTCGCAGGAACAGGTCAGGCGCGAGATAGAGGCGCGTGACCAGCGTGATGCGCAGCGTGCGGCATCGCCACTGAAGCCTGCGGAGGACGCTCACCGCATCGATTCTTCGGAACTGTCGGTAGACGAGGTAGTTGCGTTGGTGTTGAAGTGGTACGCGCAGTCTCAGGAACTTGCGGCAAGGCAATCGAAGTAAGACGGGGCAGTCGGGACATCCCTTCTGCTATTGATTAACACCGCTTCTGGCGCAATGCCGAGGCGAGAGGTTTTGACAGGTATCGCATGGCATCCCCACAAACTCAAACCAGCAGCAGAAATCAAGGTTTTACAAGCAAACAAAGTAACGAATCTTTTGGCACCGAATCTTTTGCCGCCCTGTTCGAAGAAAGCCTGAATCGTCAGGAGATGAAGCAGGGCGAAGTGATCACCGCCGAGGTGATCAGGGTTGACTACAACTTTGTCGTCGTCAACGCCGGCCTCAAGTCCGAGGCGTATATCCCGCTCGAAGAATTCAAGAACGACAACGGCGAGCTCGATGTCAAGCCCGGCGATTTCGTTTCGGTCGCGATCGAGTCGCTCGAGAACGGCTATGGCGACACCATTTTGTCGCGCGA
>CAZKNV010000067.1:0-8213 GCA_964554145.1 uncultured Burkholderiaceae bacterium | reverse complement strand
AGCGCCGTCGTTTGTCGCACGCCTGCCTCGATTGGAGCGTGCGCCGTCATCATCTGGCCGGCGCCGCCGGCGCGGCGTTACTAACCCGATGCTATGAGCTCGGTTGGGCGCGACGCGTACAGGATTCGCGCGTAGTGAAGTTCTCTCCGGCCGGAGAACGGGCGTTTCGCCAACGATTCCAAGTCTCAGAAAGCGCAGAAAGTTCTTCTTGAACGCAGAAAGCCTGAGCACTTCGTCCACGCCTCCCGACGCTGCACGCATCGTCGTCATCGGCGGCGGCATCATGGGGTGCTCGGTCGCCTATCACCTGAGCGCGCTCGGCGAGAAAGATGTGGTGCTGCTCGAACAAGGGCGGCTGACCTCGGGCACCACATGGCACGCCGCGGGGCTGGTCGGCCAGCTGCGCGCGCACGAGAGCATGACGCGGCTGATCCGCTATTCGACCGAGTTGTATTCAAGGCTCGAAGAAGAAACGGGGCTGGGCACTGGTTGGAAGCAATGCGGCTCGCTGGCTGTGGCGCGCACGGCAGATCGCATGATTCAACTGAAGCGCACGGCGGCAGTGGCGCGTGCCCACGGCGTTGCATGCGATGTCATTTCGGCCGCAGATGCCGGTCAGCTTTATCCGATCATGGCGACCGGCGATCTGCAGGGCGCGGTCTGGCTGCCCGCCGATGGCAAGGCAAACCCCGCTGATCTGACGATGGCGCTCGCTAAAGGCGCTCGCAATCGCGGTGTGAAGATTTTCGAGAATGTGCGAGTCACGGGACTTGCCCCCAGCAGCACGCATCGCCTGAAGCGGGTTTCATCGCTGACCTGGCGCAGCAAGTCAGGCGACGAAGGCGTCATTCGCGCGGAGATCGTCGTGTTGTGCGGCGGCCAATGGTCGCGCGAGATTGCGCAGCAAGCCGGCATCGCCGTGCCGCTTTTTTCGTGCGAGCACTACTACATCGTCACCGATCGCATCGAAGGCGTGCATCGCGATCTGCCGGTGATGCGCGATCCGGACGGTTACGTCTATTTCAAGGAAGAAGTCGGCGGGTTGTTGATGGGCGGCTTCGAACCGAACGCAACGCCATGGCTGCAAAGTGCGCGGCATCGCGGCGGCATCCCGGAGAACTTCGAATTTCAGTTGCTGCCGGATAACTGGGATGCATTTCAAATCCTGCTGGAGGACGCGATGATTCGCGTGCCGGCGCTCGAGACCGCTCAGGTCAAACAGTTCTACAACGGCCCCGAGTCATTCACCGCGGATAACAACTTCATTCTCGGACCGGCGCCCGGCTTCGAAAACTTCTACGTCGGCTGCGGCTTTAACTCGACAGGCATTGCGTCCGCCGGCGGCGCCGGAAAAGCGCTTGCCGAATGGATCGTGCAAGGCGAGCCGACCATGGACCTGTGGCCGGTCGACATTCGCCGTTTCGGCCGCTTCAATGCGAATGAGCACTGGCTGCCGGATCGCATCAGCGAAGTGCTCGGCATGCATTACAAGATGCCGTGGCCGAATCGCGAACTCGAGAGTGCGCGGCCGTTTCGACGCTCACCGTTGTACTCGCTGCTGCGCGATGCCGGCGCATGCTTCGGCTCGAAGATGGGATGGGAGCGCCCGAACTTCTTCGCGCCGTCGCCCGAGCAGGCGCAGATCGAGTACAGCTGGGGGCATCAGAACTGGCACCCGTGGGTGGCCGAAGAACACCGCGCGTGCCGCGAGCGAGTCGCCGTGTTCGATATGAGTTCGTTCGCGAAGCTGCTGATCAAGGGAAAAGGCGCACGCGACACGCTCGAGTTGCTGATTGCGAACGAGCCGCCGAGTGTTCCCGGTCAAACCGTCTACACCGGCATGCTGAACGAGCGCGGCGGCTACGAAAGCGACTTCACGGTCACGATGCTCGATTTCGACGAGTGCCTGATCGTGACCGGCAGCGCGCAAGCGGTGCGCGATCGCGACGTGATCGAGCGCGCGATCGCGTCGATGCCGCATGACGCGGATTCCGCCGTTGTCGCCGATATCACGTCGATGTATTCCGTGATCGCCGTGATGGGTCCGCAATCGCGCACGCTGATGCAGCGAGTGTCGACCGCGGATTTTTCGTCCGAGACGTTTCCGTTCGGCACGTCGCGCGAGATCGATCTCGGCTATGCAACGGTACGCGCGACGCGGCTCACGTATGTCGGCGAGCTTGGATGGGAGCTCTACGTGCCGGTGGAGTTCGCAGTTGACGTTTATCAGGCATTGATGGAAGCGGGCCAGGACCTTGGAGTTGCCAACGCGGGCTACTACGCTATCGATTCGTTGCGGCTCGAAAAAGGTTACCGGGCGTGGGGCCGCGAGTTGTCGCCGGGCATCAACCCGTACGAGGCGGGGCTGTCGTTTGCGGTGAAACTTGATCGGCGAGGGTTTCGCGGCCGCGAAGCGTTGAGCGCTGTCGCTGCCGCCGGCGGTGCCGCGAGCATCAAGCGGCGCATCGTCTCGCTGGTCGTCGATGCGCCGCTTACCAATCTGTGGGGCAACGAGTTGATATTGCGCAACGGCGAGCCGACCGGCTTCATAACATCGGCGGCGTTTGGCCACACGATCAACAAGCCGGTCGCGCTTGGCCTGGTAACGCGCGCTGATGGTGCGGCGGATCGAAGCTGGATCGAAAACGGCGATTACGAGATCGATCTGGCCGGCGAGCGCTTTGCGGCTCTCGTCTCTTTGAAAGCGCCTTACGATCCGGACTCGCGACGAATAAAAAGCTAAGGGGGGAGCAATGCTCGTTGGCGTTCCGAAGGAAATAAAGGTTCACGAATATCGCGTCGGCCTCACGCCATCTTCGGTGCGCGAGATGACGCTGCATGGCCATACGGTGCTGGTGCAAACCGACGCCGGCGCGGGCATCGGCGCGACCGACGATGACTATCGGCGCGCGGGCGCAGAGATCGCTACCAGCGCAGAAGAAGTGTTCAAGCGCGCCGAGATGATCGTCAAGGTCAAGGAGCCGCAGGCGATCGAGCGAGCAATGCTGCGTGATGGACAGATCCTGTTCACGTATCTGCATCTCGCGCCCGATCCGGAACAAGCGGCCGATCTGTTGAAGAGCGGCGCAATTTGCATCGCGTATGAAACGGTGACCGCGCCGACGGGCGGCCTGCCGCTGCTGGCTCCGATGTCGGAAGTTGCTGGCAGGCTGTCAGTGCAGGCCGGCGCGCGCTGCCTGGAAAAATCGGCCGGTGGAATGGGCATGTTGCTCGGCGGCGTTGCCGGCGTTCCGCCGGGGCGCATCCTGATCCTCGGCGCCGGCATGGTCGGCACCAATGCAGCACAGATGGCGGTCGGCACCGGCGCCGAAGTGATCGTCATCGATACGTGGATCGATGCGCTGCGCCGGATCGATGCGATGCTGGGCTCGCGGGTGATGACCGTATTTTCGAATCGCGACAACGTCGAGCGCGAAGTGCTGCGCGCCGATCTGGTGATCTCCGGCGTATTGATCCCGGGCGCCGAGGCGCCGAAGCTCGTCACGCGCGCGATGCTGCCGCAAATGAAGCGCGGCTCGGTGATCGTCGACGTTGCGATCGACCAGGGCGGCAGCTGTGAAACGTCGCGCCCGACGACGCACGCCGATCCAACGTACGTCATCGACGGCGTCGTGCACTACATGGTGGCCAACATGCCGGGCGCAGTGCCGCGCACGTCAACCTACGCACTCAACAACGCAACGCTGTCGTTCGCGCTGCAGCTCGCCGACAAGGGCTGGCGCCGCGCGCTGACCGAGAACCGATATCTGAAGGAAGGACTCAACATCGCTGCCGGCAAGATCACTTACAAAGCGGTTGCCAAGGCGCTGAACCTTCCCTATACCGCAGCCGACGCAGTGCTTCCGCTTTGAGCCTCGCGCCTTGAGCTTCGAAGTCACCCTTGCGGTGTTGCTCGCCGCGCTGCTGCACGCCTCGTGGAACGCGATGATCAAGGGCGGCAGCGATGTGCTACTCGACACTGCGGCGATCGTTGTCGGTGCAGGCGTCATCGCTTTGCCGTTTCTTTTCATCGTGCCATTGCCAGCACCCGCAAGCTGGCCATATATCGCCGGCTCGATCGCAACGCATCTCATCTATTACTTCTGTATGGTCAATGCGTACAAGACCGGCGACTTGTCGCTCGTATATCCGCTGATGCGCGGAGTTGCGCCGTTGATCACGGCGCTGCTTGGAATCGCGTGGCTGCGCGAAGTGCCTGGTGCGCTAAGTTGGGCCGGGATGCTGCTGATCTCGATCGGCGTGATCGCATTGGCACTACGAACGTTCGACGGCGCGCCTGTGCTTGCGGGACATCAGCGCGCAGTCGGCTTCGCACTGGCCAACGCAGCAGTCATCGCCGTTTACACGATCATCGACGGCGCAGGTGCACGGCTCTCCGGCAACGTGTGGTCGTACATCGTCTGGCTGTTCGTGATCGATGCGATTCCATTTTCCATCTACATGCTCGCTACCCGGCACACTCAGTTCTTATCTGCCTTGGTCGAAAGACGGCGCAACGGACTGATCGGCGGTGGCTTATCCGCCGCTGCGTATGCAATTTCGGTATGGGCGATGACCAAGGCACCGGTGGCATTGGTCGCGTCGCTAAGAGAAACGTCGGTGCTGTTCGCAACGCTGATCGGCGCCCGTTTGTTGAAGGAGAAGTTGACGCTGCGTCGATGGGCCGGCGTAGCGGCTGTCGTAATGGGTGTAGTGGCGTTAAAGGTCGCTTGAGAGATGGCATCCGATCTTACGTTTTCCCAGAAAAGAGCAAGTGCGCTGCGATCGAAGCGATTTTGCAAGAATCCGATTTGTTCGGAGCGGTCCTCCAAATAGTCAGCCTCTGCGTTCATATACACGGCGATAGAGCCGCGCCGCCTGACCCATACTAACGGCATGAACAGTTCCTTGAGCTTGAAGACGGTTTGGCTGTTGCTGGCAGCTGCGGCGACCTTGATCACCGGCTGCACGACCGCTCCCAAGCCGAAAGAGCCGCCTACTCCTTCGTACTCTTTCGCCACGCCGGTAGCAACTCCGCTTGGCCGGCAGATCGCCGCCAAGCGCCCGCCCCGCGGTCAATCGGGACTATTTCTGCTCGGTCAGGGCGTGGAAGCATTTTCTGCACGCGCCGGCCTGGCTCGGCGGGCCACGCGCACATTAGACGTGCAGTACTACGCGATCTTCGTCGACGAAAGCGGATCGCTGTTGCTCGGCGAATTGATCGACGCAGCGCGGCGTGGCACACGCGTGCGCTTGCTGCTCGATGATCTGCACGCGTCGGGTCCGCAACTCGACCTTCCGCTGCTGGCATCGATTCCCGGCATCGAAGTGCGCGTGTTCAATCCGTTTGCCGGCCGCGGCTTTGGACCGGCGCGTCTGCTCGAGTTCATTGTCGATGGCGAGCGGTTGAATCGCCGCATGCATAACAAGGCGTGGATAGCCGATAACGTCGGCGCGATCATCGGCGGCCGCAATCTCGGCAATACGTATTTCAGCGGTCCGAGCGAAACGCTGTTTGCCGACCTCGATGTGCTGACCTTTGGACCGGTCACGCGCGAGATTTCGCGCAGCTTCGACCGTTACTGGAACAGCGAATGGGCGTTGCCGATCGCGCCGCTCGATGTCGCAGACCGCGACAAAACCGCCGCGCGGCTGGCCGAGTTTGAAGCGCGCGTCAACGAAGTGAAGAAGTCGTCGTACGGCAAGACGCTGGAGGATGGCGATCCGGTTGCGGACCTGCTGGCCGGGCGCCGCTCGATGGTATGGGCCACGGCGCACGCGGTGGTCGATCCGGTTTCGAAATTCGATGCCGATAAATCGCCCGAGGTCGAAAGCTTCGTGATGACCGAGGTCGCTGAACAACTGCGCGCGACCAAGCAAGCGCTGTTGATGGTCTCGCCCTACTTCGTGCCCGGCGAGAGCGGAACGAAGCTGCTGATGGATCTGATCGATCGCGGCGTCAAGGTGCGCGTGTTGACGAATTCGCTGGCGGCGACCGACGTGCCGGTCGTACATGCGGGCTATGCGAAGTATCGGCCGAAACTGATTCAGCACGGAGTGCAGCTGTTCGAACTGAAGCCGACCGCAGCGCCGGATATCGGCGGCCGATCATCGACGCGCTCGGTTCCGCCCGGCAGCGAAGCGAGCCTGCATGCCAAAGCGTTCGTGATCGACCAGCGCATCGTGCTGATCGGCTCGATGAACTTCGATCCACGCTCGGCCTGGTACAACAGCGAACTCGGAATTCTGGTCGACAGCCCTCAACTAGCGGCGCAGGTAATACAGGCGTTCGAGCGCGTAACGTCGAGCAACCGCGTGTGGAAGATGGCGTTCGACGAGAATGGTCTGGCGTGGATGCCCACCGGTTCACGAGACGAAGTTGTGCTCAGAAGCGAACCGGCAAGTTTTTGGCCGCGCGTACAGGTCGAGTTACTGGGGCCGCTGGCGCCGGAAGACTTCATGTAGGCCGGCGGTGATGAAGCGCGCGTTTACGCGGCTTTGCGTGACACCACCACCGGAGGCGCGATCTGCTTGATTTCCATCTTCTTCAGCGTCTCCGCCACGGCCCTCACCACATTGCGCATCTCGTTGTGATCGATCGCTCCGATGCAACCGACTCTGAACGTTTCCACCTGCGTCAGCTTGCCTGGGTACAGGATGTAGCCGCGATCGCGCGTCATTTCATAGAACGTCTTGAAATCGTAAGCGGGATCGGCCGGCGCGTGGAACGTGACGATGATCGGCGCCTGCACCGCCGGCGCGAGAAATGGCCTGAAGCCCAGTGTGGCCATGCCGTCGATTAATGTCGCGCAGTTGCTCGCATAGCGCGCGAGCCGCGCTGGCTGTCCGCCCTCTTCCTTGAATTGATCGATCGCGACGCGCAGCGCGGCGACGACATGCGTCGGCGGCGTGTAGCGCCACTGCGTCGTTCTTTCCATGTACACGTACTGATCATGCAGATCCATCGCCAGCGAATGCGCGTTGCCGGCTCGGCTTTCGAGCAATGCCTTCTTGACGATCACAAAGCCCATGCCCGGTACGCCTTCGAGGCACTTGCCGCTGGCCGCGATCAGTGCATCGAATGGAATTGCACGCGCGTCGATCGGCAGTGCGCCAAACGAGCTCATCGCATCGACGATCAATCCCTTGCCGTGCTTGCGGCATGCCTGTGCAACGCCGGCCAGATCGTTCAGCGTGCCGGCGCCCGTTTCACAGTGAACTTGCGCAACGTGCGTGATCGACGGGTCGGCGGCAAGTGCTGCATCGACGATTGCAGCAGTCGTCGGCTGATCTTCCGGAACCGGCAGATCGACGACCGCACGATTCAGATACTTGCAGATGCGAACGATGCGCGCGCAGTACGCGCCGTTGTTGGGCACCAGCACCTTTGCATCGCGCGGTACCAGCGTGCCGATGGCTGCTTCGACCGAGAACGTACCGCTGCCTTGCAGCGGCACGCATGTGTACTCGTCGCCGCCGTTGATGATGTCGACCACATCGCGCCGGATGCTGGCCGTAATCGAATTGAATGCAGCGTCCCACGAGCCCCAATCGTTGAGCATCGCCTGCTTGGTGCGCAGCGAAGTCGTTAGCGGGCCCGGGGTCAAAAGGATTGGATCATTGCCGCGGATCATCTCGAACTCCCTAGGTTCGTGCCGTATCGCGCCACTTTTGCGTGCGCCTGATTAAAAGCCACTCGACGGCGAACAATAACGCTGTCACGGCTGCCGAAGTGACGACAATTAACGTCGCCATCGCTGCCGCCGAGCCGATCGCACCGGCTTCGTCGAGCTGCAGAATTGAGATCGCCGCCAACGTCGTCTGCGGCGAGTACAAAAACACGACTGCCGATATGGTCGTCATCGCGTTGACGAAATAGTAGCGGCCGATATCCAGGATCGACGGCAAACAAACCGGTACGGTTACGCGCCAGAACGTCTTGTAAAACGGCACTTTCAGCGATGCGGAAACCGATTCGAACTCATGGTCGATCTGCTTCAGTGCGGTGACCGCAGTCAAATGGCTCGATGAATAGAAGTGCACCAGTGTCGACAGAATCAGAATCGCCATGCTTCCGTACAGAAAGTTCAGCGGATTGGCGGGCTCATTGAAGAACAGGATATAGCCGATACCGAGCACCAGGCCCGGTACCGCCATCGGCAGCATCGCTTGCATGCGGATCGCCGGCCGCAGCAGCTCGGCGCCGCGCGTTT
>CAZKNV010000066.1:6788-8243 GCA_964554145.1 uncultured Burkholderiaceae bacterium | reverse complement strand
CGGAATATTTCGCCAACTACGGGTTGACCGCCGACAAACTCGCGCTGGCGAAACCCGATGCGATCGTGATGCATCCGGGACCGATGAATCGCGGTGTCGAGATCGACTCGCACGTTGCCGATGGCGCGGCCAGTGTGATCCTGCCGCAAGTGACGTTCGGCATTGCAGTGCGCATGGCAGTGTTGTCGATCGTTGCATCCTCGGCCAGCATGCAATGAGTCCTCCGCGCGGCCGTCCGGAGGAGGACGCGGGTCCTGCGGACCGCGCCAAAGGCGACGTTGAACAAATGAGCCCGCTTGGCGGGACGGCGCGCAGCGCCTAGGGTGCACCCATGAATATTGCAATTGTCAACGGACGCGTGATCGACCCGGCCTCCGGCTACGACGAGCCGGCAGGTGTTTACATCGAGGGTGGGCAGATCGCCGCCATCGGCCGCGCACCCGAGCGTTTCAAGGCCGATCGCACACTGGACGCGAAGGGCTTGATCGTTGCGCCGGGTCTGGTCGATCTGTGTGCGCGCCTGCGCGAACCGGGGCACGACGGTGGCTTAAAGATCGAGATGAAGGCGGCGCTGGCAGGCGGTGTCACCAGCGTCGTGTGTCCGCCGGATACTGTTCCTCCGCTTGATGAACCCGGCCTGGTGCGGATGTTGCGACAACGTTCGCGCGAATCGGCGGGCGCACGCACGTATCCGCTGGGAGCGCTGACGGCCGAACTAAAGGGAGAAGCGCTGGCAGAACTGGAGACGCTCGCGGGAGCCGGATGTGTCGCGTTCATGCAAACGCGCAGCTTGCCGCACGATAACTCTGTGTTGTTGCAAGCAATGCGCTATGCGAAGACGTTCGAGTTGCCGGTGTGGTTGCGTCCGGTTG
Source organism: uncultured Burkholderiaceae bacterium (assembly GCA_964554145.1). Taxonomy (GTDB): domain Bacteria; phylum Pseudomonadota; class Gammaproteobacteria; order Burkholderiales; family Burkholderiaceae_F; genus JACCZX01. Next base: position 7,371 of record CAZKNV010000066.1, on the reverse strand, counting down.
AAGACACGTTGGCCGGCCAGGGCGTCGCCGGCGCCGGCGCAGTGGCGGGTCGGCTCGGATTGCCTGCGATACCGGTGGTTGCCGAGACCGTCGCACTGCATACGATCTTCGAACTGCAGCGTGCAACCGGCGCGCAGATTCATATCTGTCGCCTGTCGTCGAGCGAAGGGATCGCTCTGGTGCGGCAAGCCAAGCGCGAAGGCTTGCCGGTGACGGCCGACGTGGGCATCCATCATGTGCACCTGATCGATGTCGACATCGGGTACTTCGACCCGAATTTTCGTCTCGATCCGCCGCTGCGCGGCACACGAGATCGCGACGCGATCGTGGCGGGCCTGGCCGACGGCACGATCGACATCATTTGCTCCGACCATGCGCCGATCGGCGAAGACGACAAACTGCTGCCGTTCGGCGAGGCTGAGCCTGGTGCGACCGCACTTGAAACGCTGCTTTCGCTGACGCTGAAGTGGGCCAATGAAAACAACGTGTCGTTAGGCCAGGCGCTCGCCAAAATCACCAGCGGCCCCGCCGCGATTCTCGGCAAAGGTTCTGCAAAGGGCCGGTTGACGGTTGGCGCCAAGGC
>CAZKNV010000066.1:0-6688 GCA_964554145.1 uncultured Burkholderiaceae bacterium | reverse complement strand
ACGCTGTGCGGAGCACGGCTGGTGTTAAGCGGCGTAGCAGTTCCCGGCACTTTGCAGCGCGACGGCATCGATCCGCTTACCACCGGCCGCCTTGCACTGGCCAATCACGTTTCCTGGCTGGATATCTTCGCGATCAATGCGGTGATGCCGAGTCGCTTTGTAGCCAAGGCCGAGATCGGCAAGTGGCCGCTGCTCGGCCTTCTGGTGTCGCGCGGTGGCACGCTGTACATCGAGCGCGGCCGCCGGCATGCAGTCGCCGCGATGAATCGGACAGTCAGCGAGCATCTGAAGCTGGGCGAAACCGTCGTCGTGTTCGGCGAGGGAACGACCACCGACGGCAGCGAGCTGTTGCCGTTTCACTCGAACCTGATCGCACCCGCGATCGATGTCGGCGCAGCCATATGGCCGATCGCAATTCGTTATACCGAGCGCGGCAAGCGCACGTCGGCGGCTGCGTTTATCGACGAAATGGGACTCATAACTTCGCTGGCGCGCATACTGGTAGCACAGCAATTGGCAGTCGAAGTCGCGGTGCTTCCGCCCATTTTGACGACCGATGCACTGCATCGTCATGCAATCGCCCGCGCCGCTCGTGCGTCGATCGCGCAGCAACTGGGAATCGAAAGTGAAGTGCCAGGCGCGCGGTTGTGATCACTCTTCCGCAGCCTGCGACACCGGGCAGTCGCGCTGAAACAGCGCGCGGTCGGCCAGGCGCAATGCAGTCAGCTTGCCACCCCACACACAGCCGGTATCAAGCCCAACCACGTTAGATCGTACGACCAGGCCCTCAGCCGACCAATGGCCGAAGACGATCAGTGTGTCGCGCGTCGCCCGCGCGGGATGTTCAAACCATGGCATTTCGCCGTGCGGCACCTTGCCGGCGCTGTCCTTGTGCTTCAGATTCATCGTGCCGTCCGCCGACACCACGCGCAGCCGCGTCAATGCATTGACAACGCAGCGCAGCCGATCATGGCCCGTCAAATCGTCGCTCCAGCGGCGTGGTTCGTCGCCGTACATCTGGCGCAGAAACGAATCATCGTCATCCGCGGCCAACGATCGATGAACCTCATCGGCCAGCGACAGTGTCTGCTCCACCGTCCATGGCGGCAGCACGCCGGCGTGAACGAACAGCGTGGCATCTTCAAAATGAGCCAACGGACGGCTGCGCACCCATGCGAGCAGTTCTTCGCGATCGGGTGCGCCGAGGACTTCCTGCAAGGTGTCGCTGTCTTTTAGCGGCCTGACGTTCGCCGCTGCCGCAAGCAGATGCAGATCGTGGTTGCCGAGCAACGCAACCGCTTGTCCTTGTTCAACTCTTGCCTTTACATGACGCAGCGTCGCCAGAGATTCGGGACCGCGATTGACCAGGTCGCCGACGAAGATAAGCCGGTCTGCCGCCGGCAATTGCGCGGCAAGCTGCTTGAAGCTCGACAGGCATCCTTGAAGATCGCCGATAACGTAGGTCGCCATGGGTGGATGCTAACAACCGACTTCACTTCGTCGCCCCGGCGCAGGCCGGGGTCCAATGTCCCTCACCGCGGCGAAACTGGGCCCCGGTCTTCGCTTCGCGAAACCGGGGCGACGGCGCTGCTTCCAATCGCGCTGCGCGCTCTTGGACATCGCCGTCGCCTTGTTAGCATGCGGCTGCAATAGCATCGGATCATGGAGCAACAATGAAGCCCGTTCGCAAGGCAGTCTTTCCGGTCGCGGGCCTCGGCACGCGGTTTTTGCCGGCGACCAAGGCGATGCCGAAAGAGATGCTGCCGATCGTCGACAAGCCGCTGATTCAGTATGCGGTCGAGGAAGCGGCTGCGGCCGGCATTACGCAGATGATCTTTATCACGGGCCGCAGCAAGCGTTCGATCGCAGATCACTTTGATCGCGCGCCGGAGCTTGAAGCCGAACTTGCGGCGAAGGGCAAGTTCGAGTTGCTGGAGGTCGTTCGCAATATTTCGCCGGAGACCGAAAGCTTCGTCTACACCCGCCAGTCCGAGCCGCTTGGATTGGGGCACGCAGTGTTGTGCGCCGAAGTCATCGTCGGCGATGAGCCGTTCGCCGTGATTCTGGCCGATGATCTGATAGACGCCGAGCAATCGGTGATCGGGCAGCTGATGCACGCACGCGAAGCGCGCGGCGGCGGCAACATGCTAGCGGTGGAAGACGTGCCGCGCGCCGAGACGGGCAAGTACGGAATCGTCAGCAGCGTGCCGGTGGACGATCGCACGTCGCGCATATCGCACATGGTCGAGAAGCCCGCGCCCGATCAAGCGCCGTCGACCCTGGCGGTGCTCGGTCGTTACGTGCTCGAGCCTGAAGTGTTCGCGCATCTGCGGGCGATACCGCGCGGCGCCGGTGGTGAAGTGCAGTTAACCGATGCAATCGCGCGCATGGTGCCGTCGGAGACCACGTTCGCGTATCGATACAAGGGGAGGCGGTTCGATTGCGGGTCGAAGGAGGGGTTTGTCGCGGCGACGGTGCACTATGCGCGGAAGGCGGGGTATTCGATCTAGTCGGATACGTCCTGCGGATCGTCGTCGCCCGCGCGAGCGCGCAACCGATAGAGACGAAACGGCATGAAGAACACGCCAAAGTAGCCCGCGCATACCAGCAGGAACGACCAGAAAATCCAATAGTCAGCGACACCAAGTTGCCATAGTGCGGTGCCCACTGCGCCGAGCAACCCATTGGCGGTAACCAGAATGATCAGCGTCACGCGCGGCGAGTATCCCCGCCGCATCAGCACATGATGAATGTGATCGCGATCAGGAGCCATCGGGCTGCGCCTCCTTGCGAGCCGCCGCACCGTTACGGTGAATACATCCATCAGCACGATGCCGAGCACCCACAGCATGACCGGAGGAGGCACATGAATACCGGGTTGTTGCGACAGCGAGACCGAAAACCAGGTGATGGCAAAGCCGAGCACCATGCTGCCAGCGTCACCCATGAAGGTTTGGTGCTGCCCGCGCAGCGACCATGGCAGATTGAAAAACAAAAAGCCCATGACCGCGCCAGCCAGCACGATGATGATCTTGGCGCCATTCAGATCGCCGATCGTCAATGCAAAGAATGCGAAGAAGCAAAGCATGATCCACGTCAGACTCCCGGCCAGGCCATCGAGTCCGTCGAACATGTTGACCGCGTTGATGACGGCAACGGTGGCAAAGATCGTCAATGGAATCGCCCACAGACGCGTGTTAATGGGATCCGTGGCGAAAAGGTCACCGAGGTTGATGAGAAAGTTGGCTCCCCACGAGGTCATCAGCACTGCTGAAACGACCTGTATCAACATCTTCGCGCCGGGTGCAATCTCGCCCAGATCGTCCAGCAAGCCGGTGAGGCACAGAACGAGCACGGCTACGAAGAACGCGGGATATTGCGAGAACGCCGAGAACGAGACGTTCAGTGCGAGCAGAAGCGCGGCAGTGATCGCAATGCCGCCGGTCACTGCCACCGGAGTGATGTGGCGCTTGCGCCCACCCGGCACGTCCACCAGCTGCCAGCGTTCCGCAGGGCGCCTGAGCATCATGATGAGCAGGGCGGCAACGCCAGCAGCAAAGACGGCTTGCGCCAGATAGGTCAGAGGAAAATAAGTCGGCATTCCGGTGATTATCGTGCGTCACGCGACGCCGGCATGGGAACGTCGCATTACCTGTCGATATACATCGAGCGTCGCCTCGACCATCTGATTTACTGAAAACACCGATTCGACGCGGCGTCGGCCCGCAGCGCCTTGTCGCTCGCGCAAGGCAGGATCGGTGAGTAAGACGTTCAGTGCATGCGCGAGCGCTGCCCCATCTCCTGGCGGCACCAGTATCCCGGTTTCACCATCGAGCGTGACATATTCGACGCCAGTACCAAGCCGGGTCGTCACAACCGGTTTGCTGCAGGCCATCGCTTCAAGTTGCACCAGGCCAAACTGCTCGGCGCGCTCGGTCGACGGCATGCAAAATACATCGCAGGCGTCGTAGTAAGCGATCAGTTCGTCGTCCGCGATGAACCCGGCGAAATGCACTTTGCGCTCGACGCCGGCATCGCGCGCCGCCTGTTTCAATGATGCGGTTAACGGCCCGCGTCCGCCGATGATCAGATCGGCGTCCACGTCGCGCATGCTGCGGATCAGCACTTCGAACCCTTTGTAGTAGACGTGGCGACCGACCGTAAAGATGAGTGCTCCGCGGTGCCGGGCTTTCAGCTCGGCATGCCGCGCGCGCGCAGCATCGGTCCACGTGAGCGCCGCAGGATCGAAGCCGTACGGAATCACCGCGCGTATCTGCTCATCCTTGCGAAGAGGCATTTGCGTCGAAGCCGAGAAATGCTGGGGCGTAGCGCCGATAAGGGCGTCGGCCTCTCTAACGAAGCGGCGCATTAACGGCGCATAGGCTGCGAGCGCCCACCGCTGCCGGATGATGTCGCTGTGCCAGGTGATCACACGCTTCACCGAGCGCGGTAACGCAAGCGCGGTCAAGTGCCCGAGTGGATCAGGGAAGTGCAGGTGAACAATGTCGAAATGATGCCGCCGATGCAGGGCGCGTGCCACCGCCGGCATTGCCGGAGTTACTGCGAAACTGGCGATCGAGGCGTATGACGCGACACTGTGCGTCGTGTAGCCCCGCGCATTGCATGTTTCCGTGCGTGCGAACTGATTGGACACGAGGTTAGTGACCTCGACCTCCGGCGGCATGCCGCCGAGCAGTGCGCGTACATGACGCTCGATCCCGCCGACATCGCCGTCGAACTTTCCGAGATTGAGGACTTTCAAGCTTTCGCAGCGCTTCGCGATACAGGTGGTCCGCGCTTCAGCGCCCGTAGTACTCGCCATACCACTGTACGAAGCGCGGCAGGCCCTCATCGATAGTCGTCGCCGGAGCCCATCCATAATCGTGGGACAGTTCAGTGATGTCAGCAAACGTTTCCTTGACGTCGCCCATCTGCATTGGCAAAAACCGCATCTCGGCCTTCTTTCCCAGCGCAGCGGAAAGCACTTCGATAAATCGCACTAACGGCTCAGACCGGTGATTGCCGATGTTGTAAACGCGATGCTGCACACCGCCAGCGTCCCTGGCGGGTACACGGTCGAGAACTGCGACAACGCCATCCACAATGTCGTCGACGTAGGTGAAGTCTCGTCGCATATCGCCGTGGTTGTACACATCGATCGGCTGACCGGCGACGATCGCCCGGGTGAATATGAACGTGGCCATATCCGGGCGGCCCCACGGGCCGTACACGGTAAAAAATCGAAGCCCGGTCGCGGGCACGCCGAATTGCCACGAATAAACGTACGCCATCTGCTCGTTGGCACGCTTGGTGGCCGCATACAAGCTGACCGGCCGATCGACGCGGTCGCTCTCTGAAAACGGCAACTTCGTGTTGCCTCCGTAAACGCTTGACGACGACGCGTACACAAAGTGCCGCACCGGCCGAGCTCGCACGGCCTGCAGCAGGTTCAGAAATCCGGTCAGGTTGCTGTCAATGTAATCCTGCGGATGCGTGATCGAGTGGCGCACGCCTGCTTGGGCCGCCAGGTGCACCACGCTCTCGATCGCATGCTGCGCGAACACGCGCTCGACAGCAGCGGCATCGACAATATCTGCCCGTTCGAATACGAACTGCGAATCTGAGCTATAGCGTTGCAGCTGCGCCAATCGTGCGCGCTTCAGCTCAGGATCGTAGTAGTCGTTAAGGTCGTCCAGGCCAATGACGCTTTGGCCCCGCTCCAATAGTCTCAGCGCTACAAACGAACCGATAAAGCCTGCTGCCCCGGTTACTAACGTTGCGCCACGTTTTGTCACGTTCCGCGCCCGATGCCAAAGTATTGGAGACCGGCTGCCCGCACCGTGGCCGGGTCGTACAAGTTGCGGCCGTCGAAGATCGCCTTGGCTTTGAGTTTTCGCGCCAGGTGCTCAAAGTCCGGGCTGCGAAATTCAAGCCACTCCGTAACTACTGCGAGTACGTCAGTGCCGTCTAATGCCGCTTCGGCGGAATCCGCTAGTTCTACGTGCGTGTTGCCACTGACGATCGCGCGTGCATTTGCCGAAGCAACCGGGTCGTATGCACGCACTCTTGCACCGGCCGCGGTCAGCGCATTGATGACGCTGATGCTCGGTGCCTCTCTGATGTCGTCAGTGTTAGCCTTGAACGCGAGGCCCCATAGAGCTATCGTGCGGCCCTCAAGCTTCCCCTCGAAGAATGCACTGATTTTCGCGGCCAGGATCTGCTGCTGGCGCGCGTTGACATTCACGGCTGCGGCAAGCATGTCCGCCGGTTCACTGTGTTCAGCCGCCGTACGCACGAGTGCCCGCAGATCCTTGGGAAAACATGATCCGCCAAAGCCAGCGCCGGCATAAAGGAAGTGAGGTCCGATGCGAGGGTCAGAGCCGATGCCGTGCCGCACCTGCTCGATATCCACGCCGAGCCGATCGGCCAGATTCGCCATTTCGTTCATGAATGAGATGCGCACCGCGAGCATGCAGTTGGCAGCGTACTTGGTGAACTCCGCCGAGCGGATATCCATCACGATTAATCGATCGCGGTTTCGATTAAACGGGGCATACAACTGCCGCATCATTTCTGCGGACTGCGCGTCGTCGACGCCAACGATGATGCGATCGGGCTTCATGAAGTCTTCTACCGCGAATCCTTCTTTCAGAAACTCCGGATTCGAGGCGGTCGTTACGGTCACCTG
>CAZKNV010000065.1:0-8285 GCA_964554145.1 uncultured Burkholderiaceae bacterium | reverse complement strand
ACTCTGCTCGCTCGGCCGACTTGGGTGCGGTGACGACGCCGACAATGTCATCCGCACTGAACGCAAGCTGATCGTAGTGTTCGCGCACCAGCTCGGGCCGCGCTAGCACGCTCTTGACGCTACCGAGCGCATCCACCCTGTCGATTACCGGCTTGGCCTCGCCTTTTGCAGTAGCCGCGGCGCCGAGCGCCTGCAGCACCAGCCGTGACGCAGACTCGCGCTGCTCCGGCGGGCAACTGCGCGCCAACTGCATCAGGGTTGCAGGCACATCCTTGTCCGGCACCAGTTGCTGTTCATCGGTGCCCCACGAGTAATAGGCGAGCAGCCGCCAGTCTTCGGCCGATATCTGCTTGCCGGCGAGTGCTGCGGCGAGTACCTCGCGCGCAGAGGCGCCGCCCGCGAGCCCGTATTCGAGCAACTGCATGTACTTCGCAGGCTCGATCGAGCCTTCCAGCCGCGTGACCTCGTTGCCATCCGCAGTCAGCAGCAACATCGTCGGATAACCGCTGACGTTGAACCGCTTGCCGAGCGCCTGACCGCTTGGCGTGTCTCCATCGACGTAGACCGGGACGAACGAGCGCGACTTCGCAACAAACTCATCGCGCTTGAAAATCGTCGACTTGACATGGTTGCACGGCGGGCACCAGGCCGCGGCCCAGAACAGAAACACCGGCTTTTTATCGGTCTTGGCGGTGGCGAATGCCGAGTCGATATCGGCCGGCGTCCTGGTATTCACCCATGCGATCGATGCGGACTTGGGTGCAGTAGCGCTAGTGGCGCCTTTCGCCGGAGCTTCCGGTGACTTCGAACACGAAGCAGCGAAAAAGACGCATGCAACTGCCGCTAGGGTCAAGACCAACCTCATCGGAATTCCTTCTGCCCGCATCGCTGATGCGAGAGGCGAAGTCTATCGCCGCAGCGCGATTTTTTCTGCGAGCGCCAGATAGTGACCAAGGTCGGGTGTTTGCGCATCGGCGATTTTCGCCGCATCGTCCCAAAGGCGCACCCTCACTGCGCCTTCGGCATACGGCTGCGCGATAAAGCGTTCCGCTTCGGCATCGGTAAAAATCCCGCCCTGCAATTCAAGACTGCGCTTGGAGTCCAGCGACAGGTTCGCCCAATATTGAGCGCCGTTGATCGAGCCGTTAGTTGCCACATGACCGCGCGCGCACAAATACCGCTTGGCATCGACGTGCAATCGGATGGTTTGCAGCACCGCATCGCCGAACAGGTCGCGCAGGAATGGCAGCGCGACATATTCGTGACGATCGTCGATGCCGCGCAACGTCGGTGTTTCGCCCTGATCGTTGACCATATGGCCGAGATCGTGCAGCAACGCCGCGACGACCAGCGCGGCATCCGCTCCGCTTTGCTCGGCCAATTGTGCCGACTGCAATGCGTGCTGCAATTGCGTGACCGGCTCGCCGGCATACATGCGGCCGCCCTTGGCTGCAAACAGCGGCTCGATATCGTCGAGAGTCAGCGCCATGCTGTTTTACTAATTGACCGGAGATTGCTTGGTGCTGAACAGGCCGGCCTGCTCGCCCATCAAGCGCGTCTTCGCCAGTACCCCGGCCGATTCCAGGATCGGGTACGACACCGAGCAGATCAGCGAATTGATTCGTTTGAAGTCCGACAGCAGATCCAGGTGCAGCGAACTCGTTTCCACCGACTGCTGAGTGTTTTCGAACAGCCGGTGCAAATGACGGTCCGCATAGCGCAGCTCGAGCTCGCGGAACGTGACTTTCTCGGCGATCAACTGCTGCGCAGATTTCAGATCGCCGTTCAGGAACACCGCAACCGAGAGCTGCAGGTTTGCTTCCAGCCGCGCATGCAGGTCGCCGATTTCGACCATGCCCGCCTCGGAAAACGAGAGCTTGTGCTGGATCTTGCGCTCGGCGACGTCGAGCAGCAGCCGTTCGATGATGTCGCCGATATGCTCGAGATTGATCGTGAATTGGATGATCTCGGTCCAGCGCCGCGCCTCGTTCGCTTCGAGCGCCTCGCGGCTGACCTGTGCAAGGTAGCGCTTGATTGCCGAATACAGCCGATCGATCTCATCGTCCTTGCGGCGCAGCGCTTCGGCCAGCAGCAGGTCATTGGTCTTCAGCACGGTCAACAAGCCGGTCAGCATTTCGTGCACGGTGTCCGCCAGTCGAATCGCCTCGCGCGCCGCATTGCCAAGTGCAAGCGCCGGTGTATCGAGCGCCACCGTGTCCAGATATTTCGGCTGGCCGAGGATTTCGGCCTGCGGCGGAGCCGGCAGCCAACGCTCCGTAATCGATGCAAAGCGATCGGTAAGCCTGATAAAGACAAGCGCCAGCACGATGTTGAACAACAGATGAAACTGCACGACCAGCTGCTGCGGATCGTCCTGCAACTGCATCAGGTAAGGCGTCACGAACGGCAGCGCCAGCACTGCGAGTGCGACACCGGCGGCCCTGAACAGGAAGTTGCCGAGCGGCACGCGGCGCGCAATCGTGTCGGCCCTCCACGTCGTCAGCAAGGCGAGCAAGCCGCCGCCGAGATTGGCGCCGAGCACGATCGGCAATGCGACCTCGATTGGCACAACATGGGTCGCAGACAAAGTGGCGACCAGCAGCACAACGGCCAGACTCGAATACGAAATGACGACCAGGAGCGCACCGATCAGCACGTCGAGCAGCAGATCGCCCGATAACTGATCGAACAGCACGCGTACGCCCGATGCCTGCGCCAGCGGCGCGGTCGCCGCAGTCACCATTTGCAGCGCCAGGATCATCACGCCCAGGCCGAGCACGATCTTGCCGATCTGCCCTGCGCGCTCGTTTTTCTTTGACAAGTAAACGACTACGCCGGCAACGATCAACAGCGGCGCCAGCCAGGCGAGATTAAGCGAAAAGAACTGCACCATTAGTGCAGTGCCGACATCGGCGCCGAGCATCACGGCCAGCGCCGCCGATGTCGTGATCAACCCTTGCGAAACGAACGAAGAGGCGAGCAAGGCAGTTGCGGTCGAGCTCTGCAGCAGCCCGGTCACGCCAACGCCGGCAGCGAAGCTGGTAGCACGACTGCCGACGTTGCGCTTCAAAACGTGCCGCAAATTGGCGCCGTACACGCGCAGCACGCCGGTGCGCACGATGTGCGTGCCCCAGACGAGCAATGCAATCGCAGCCAGCAGATTCAGTAATGTCTGCATCAAGTGCTACCAGGGCAACGAGTATGTTTTCGTGTTGGTAAAACTCTTCATCGCTTCGAGAACACCCTCCTTGTAACCCAAACCCGAGTCCTTGATTCCGCCGAAAGGCGTCAGTTCCAGCCGGTATCCCGGCACTTCGCGCACATTGACGGTGCCGACCTGCAACTCCGAAACAAAGCGCGTGATGTAGTCGAGCCGATTGGTGCATACAGACGACGACAAGCCGTAGGCGGTCGAGTTGCTGATCGCGATCGCTTCATCGATCGTGTCGAAGCGGATCACCGGTGACACCGGTCCGAAGGTTTCCTGCTTGACCAGCGTCATGTCGGGCGTGACGCGGTCCACCACGGTGGGCGAATACAGCGCTCCGCTGCGCTCGTTGCCGACCAGCAGCTTCGCACCCTGCTTCAACGCGGCGTCGACTTTCTGTTCGAACTGGATCGCCGCGGCTTCATCGATCACCGTGCCCATGTCGGTTGATGGATCGAGCGGATCGCCGTACTTGATTGCCCTTGTCTTTTCGACCAGCAGCTCGACAAAGCGGTCGGCGACCTTACTCTGCACCAGCATCCGCTTGACCGCTGTGCAGCGTTGCCCCGAGTTCTTGTATGAACCACTGGCCGCGAGCGTGGCAGCTTCTTCAAGATCGGCATCCTCCATCACGATGATTGGATCGTTGCCGCCGAGCTCCAGCACCTGTCGTTTGTAGATCGCCTTGGCCGCAATCGCCTTGCCGACAGCAACGCCGCCGGTGAACGTCACCAGATCGACCTGCGGATTCGTCAACAGCTCGTCGGCGATTTCGCGCGGATCGCCCGTAATGACCGACAGCATGGGCGGCGGCAAGCCTGCCTCGTACAGAACGTCAGCTAGCACGTAGGCGGCAAGCGGCGTTTTTTCGCTCGGCTTCAGCACGACGCGATTGTTGGTCGCGATTGCGGGGGCGACTTTGTGAATCACCTGATTCAACGGATGATTGAACGGCGTGATCGCGGTGATGACCCCAAGCAGCGGCTCGCGCATCGTGTAGACCTTGCGCTTACGCCCGTGCGGCGTGATGTCGCAGGAGAACACCTGGCCGTCGTCCACCAGCGCCTGATTCGCAGAAAAAAGCAGCACGTCGCTCGCACGGCCGACTTCATACAGCGTGTCCTTCAGACACAGCCCTGATTCGAGCGTGATCAGTCGCGCGATTTCGTCGCGGCGCCGGGCAATGATTTCGCCCGCCTTCATCAGCACGCGGTAACGATCATGCCGCGTCAGCGGACTGCGAAATTTCGCAGCGATGTCGATCGCGCGACGCACATCGTGTACCGAGGCATTCGGCACCCTGGCGACCACTTCGCCGGTATACGGATACCGAACGTCAAAGTGGCGATCACCGGCGACTCTCTCGCCGGCGATGCGCAGCGATTCGACAGTGATGTCCACTCGCGGTTGCGTGGAAACAGCGCCGTCATCCCCGCGCAGGCGGTGACCCGATGCTGCTCGCGCAACAACGTTATTGGGCATGATTCAGAGCCAGATCGAAGGCATCGAAGTTCCGCCACCGCCGGTTCAGATCGAGACCTTCAATCCGCCGGTTGATGATCAGCGGCACGCGCTGCTCCGAGATTCCGCCGTGCGAGCGCAGCGGCAATTCGAGTTGCGACAGATCGTGCCGGCTGCCGCTGGTGCCGAGCACGAAGCTGCGTTCCGACACGACGACGATGTCGCCGATGCGATCGGGCGGCAGCTCGAAGCGCTGCGCCGCTTCGGTGCGCGGCAAAACGAGCTCGATGCCTTGCAGCGTGCGCAGCCGATCGATGACGCCGCTGACGCTATCAGGCGACAGATAGATCGTCGCAAACGATCCGAGCGCGCCGTGATGCACGACGTATGGATCGGTAATCGGCAGAATCACGCGCGAGCGTTCGCGACCGAGCCAGTCGTCAAGCAGGTCCTGCAGGTAGATCACGTTCGGACTCGCATCGAGACGCGTTTTCGCGTTCATGCCATGGTCGGCGGTGACCACGAAGACGGCGCCAAGCGACTCGAGTTGGCCGAGATAGCGATCGAACATCGCATAAAAGCGATTCGCGTTTTCATCGCCCGGCGCGTGCTTGTGCTGCACATAATCTGTCGTCGACAAGTACAGCAGATCGGGTCGCTGCGTTTGCAGAAGCTTGACTCCGGCCGCAAACACGAACTCCGATAGCTCCGCGCTGTACACGTCCGGCACCGGCATTCCCACCAGCGGCACGACATCATCAATGCCATTTTCGTGCTGCGTTGCCTGGTCGGCCTTCTCCGCCGAAAAACAAACGCCGCGCAGCTTGTGCCCGAGCAGCCTGCGCAATTTGTCCTTCGCAGTGACGACCGCGACCGCGTGGCCGGCGTCGGCAATCGCAGCCAGGATCGTCGGCGCGCGCAGCCACTTCGGATCGTTCATCATCACTTCGGCGCCGGCTTCGACATCGAACAACGTATTGCCGCAAATGCCGTGCACCGACGGCGGAGCGCCGGTCACGATCGAAAGATTATTGGGATTGGTAAAACTCGGCACGACACAATCGGCGAGCAGCGCGGTGCCTTCTGCCAGCACCCGCTTCAGATGCGGCATGCGACCGCCTGCGACCGCCTGCGCAATGTAGTCAGGTTCGCAACCGTCGACGCAGATGACGACCGTCGGTTGCTTTGGTGCGGCGTAGCGGCGGCCATTGACTTCAATCGCGCTGCCATTGATCGTCATCGGCTTATCCTCGAACCTTCCGGCTGTACTGCGCTCGCGATGCTCGCTTGCGCTGTGCCAAAAGTGGCTTCACCGCGCTTCCGCTCAATGCGCGTTGCTTGCTCTCTATCACATGGTCGTACATCGCGGCTCCCGCCTGCTTCGCATTGCCCGATGCAATCGCCTTCAAGATCGCACGATGCTCGGCCGCTGACTGCGGCAGCACCGCCTGGTCACGCAGATTGCGGCGGCGATACAGCGCAAGCTCCTTGACCAGCTTGCGATACATGCCGGCCAGCTTGCGATTGCCCGCAAACTCGACCAGCGCATCGTGAAAATGCAGATTCAGCAGGTGATAGGTGTCAGCATCGCCGGCACGCGCCGCCAGGTCCATCTTCTCGACGATCGCGCGCACGGCTTTCATCTGTTCGGCGGTGATCGTTTCGGCGAGCCGGCGGCCGACCAGTTCGTCCATCGCCGCGCGAAGATCGAAAATCTCCAGCGCTTCCTCCAGCGGAATCTCGCGCACGAATACGCCGCGATTTTTTTCCTGCCGGACCAGGCCGGCCTGCTCGAGCATCCGAAACGCTTCGCGGATAGGCCCCCGGGAAACTCCCAAGCGTTCGGACAGCCAGGCTTCGGTAAGTTTGGCGCCGGCACCGATCTCGCCTTCCAGAATCATGCGTTCGATCTCGTGCTGTGCCGCGCTCGAAAGCGAGGCTGAGCGAAGCACCGCAATACTCGGGTGTGGAGGGCTGATGGGTTCGACGGCATGTGCCGCCGGGCGCCCGTTGGCACCAGCGCGATCTATCATGCGCCGCAGTTTAGCGCCTGAATGGTTGATTGTCGACAATCTGCAAAAAACAATTGACAGTAAAAATCGAGCTTGCCTAGACTGCCAGGCAGTTGTCACGGTTCGGTCAAGCTTTCGTTCTAGTCTGCTGAGTCGGTCGTTTCGGGCTCATGACATTTCACGGGGAGAAGTCGATGAAATTGATATCAACCACGGCCGGCAAGGTGCTTGCCGCCGCTGCGCTATCGCTCGCGGCCTTTGGCGCATCCGCGCAAAAGACGCAGCTCAGCGTGTACACGGCGCTCGAAACCGATCAACTGAAGGCTTACAAGGAAGGTTTCGAGAAGGCGAACCCGAATATCGAGATCAACTGGGTGCGCGACTCGACCGGCATCGTCACCGCCAAGCTGCTCGCTGAAAAAGCGAACCCGAAGGCCGATGTCGTGATGGGACTCGCTGCGACCAGCCTGGCAATCTTCAGCACCGAAGGCATGCTGGTGCCATACGCGCCGGCCGGTTTGAATCGCATCGCCGCGCAGTATCGCGACCCGACGAATCCGCCGGCGTGGGTCGGCATGGACGTTTGGGGCGCAACGATTTGCTACAACACGGCGGAAGGCGCGAAGCGCAACATTCCGAAGCCGGAAACATGGCGTGATCTTACGAAGCCCGTCTACAAGGGCCAGATCGTGATGCCGCATCCGGCGTCATCAGGCACCGGGTTCTTCGATGTCTCGGCGTGGCTGCAGATGTGGGGCGAAGCCGAAGGCTGGAAGTACATGGACGGCCTGCACGAGAACATCGCGCAGTACATGCACTCGGGTTCGCGCCCGTGCGCGGCGGCGGCGGCGGGCGAATACGTCGTCGGCATTTCGTTCGAATATCGTGCTAATCGGGAGAAAGCGCGGGGCGCGCCGATAGAGCTGGTGTTTCCGAAAGAGGGACTCGGCTGGGACCTGGAGGCGATCGCGATTCACAAGGGCACAAAGAACATGGCCGCTGCGCAAAAGCTGGTCGACTGGGCGGTTAGCGATGATGCGATGAAGCTGTATGCGAACAACTTTGCCATTGTCGCGGTGCCAGCAATGTCGAAGCCGCTGCCGAATGTGCCCGCCGATTATGCGAGCCGTTTGGTGAAGAACGATTTTGCGTGGGCGGCGAAAAATCGTGATCGGATTCTTGCCGAGTGGAGCAAGCGGTACGAATCGAAGGCTGCTCCCAAATAGAGTTATTCCGGCCTAGCCGGAATAACTCGCCGGGTTCGAACGCACGTTGGCGTTCAACCCGGCGTTTTTGTGGACACTTACCTTGGCTGACGATAGCGCCGCTGTTCGTCTTGAAGGTATCAACAAAACGTTCGGCAGTTTTGTTGCGCTGAAATCGATCGATCTGGCGATTAACCCGGGCGAGCTGGTCTGCTTTCTCGGTCCGTCTGGGTGCGGCAAGACCACGTTGCTGCGAATCATTGCCGGCCTCGAGCAGCAAACGAGCGGCCGCATCTGGCAAAACGGCGTCGACGTGTCGAACGCGCCGCCGGCCGCGCGCGACTACGGGATCGTGTTTCAGTCGTATGCGCTGTTTCCCAATCTGACGATTGCGCAGAA
>CAZKNV010000064.1:0-8287 GCA_964554145.1 uncultured Burkholderiaceae bacterium | reverse complement strand
TAGATGGCGGCCTTCCTCGACGTTGATCTGAAACAGGTTGCGCAAGTCGTACAGCGACGGCGCGGTGAGCCCAAGATGACGCTGCTGTTCGACCGACGCCGGCTCGGTATCGCCCTGCGTGACGATGATGCGCCGCAGATTGGCGCGGTGTTCACCCGGCACGTCCTGCCACACCGGCTGCCCTTTGTGATCGCCGAAACCAATCGTGCCGTCCGACTGGACCGGATTCAGGAAAATGCCCCAGCGATACTCGGGCATCTTCACGTAACCGAAGTTCGCCCAGCCGTCCCGCTCGACGCTGATCGCAGTGCGCAGATAGACATCGAACGCCTGGCTGCCGTTGGGCCCGGTTTCGCGCCACCAGTCGATGAAACGCGGCTGCCAGTGTTCGAGCGCGCGTTGCAACGCCTTGTCGGCGGCCAGGTCGACGTTGTTTGGAATTTTGTCGGTGGTGCTGATGCTCATACTCGTTCCCAGTTGAATCTTGCTTTGTTGCCGCTGCCGTACACCTTCAGCGCACCGGCTTCGCCGACTGCGTTCGGCCGCGTGAAGATCCAGTTCTGCCACGCGGAGAGCCGGCCGAACACGCGCGTTTCCATCGTCTCGGAGACGCCGAAGCGCAGGTTCGCTTCCATTCCGGTCAGTGCATCCGGCGACAAGCTCGCGCGCTCTTCCAGGGCGATGCGGATTTCGTCGGCCCAATCGAGTTCGTCCGGCGCCACGGTCACGAGCCCGAGTTCGAGCGCGTCGCTGGCAGAGAGTTGCTTGCCGATCGCCGCTCGCGCTGCGGCGATGGGCCCGCTCTCGCGATAGAAGCGAGCGTCAATGCGCGCGAGGTGATCGGCGCGCGGATACGTGCCGAAGTTCAGCGGAGACAGCGCGATCGCCGTGCCCTCTGCTGCCATGTAGCTGCGATCGGCCGCAAGCGCGAGCTCGAAGAGCGTGCCGGCGAAACACGACTCCGCTTCGATCAACGCGAACATCGTGCGCGACGACACGTCGAGCCGCGCGAGAGTGCGTCTGAGCATGCCGATCGTCTCGCGCACGAACCAATGATCGCGATGCTCGTCAAGCGCTGCATCCGCTGCGAGCACGGCGTCAGCGTCGCCGCGTGTCTTCAACACCCACGTGCCGATGTCGATCTGATTCGTGCGCAGCATCAGGATCGCGTCGTCGAGTTCGCGCGCCATTTGCAGCGGCCACCAGCTGCAGCCGGCGGCGACGATGTTGTCGATGCCCTGCGGTTGTGGCGCACTCGGCGCCCTGACGGTCAACGTCGCGCGGCGCGCGCCGCGATCGATCGATACATCCAGGAGCTCATAGCGATAGCCCGCTTCGTCGACTGCGCGTTTCAGCGGAGTCAGCGCAACCCCTCGCGCGCCCACAGCTCCCGATGAAGGCCGATCGCTTTGCGCCGCCAGTTCCAGCGCTCGGCGCTTCACCGCGTCGCCGAACTGCTGCGACTTCACGACCGCATCCACCAGCCGCCACTCCTTGGCGCGTGCGCCGCGTACGCCTTCGGTGGTTGTGCAGAAAATATCCGCCAGATCGTGGCGTACCTTGCGCTTGTCGGTGAGCCGCGTCAGTCCGCCGGTTCCCGGTAGCACGCCGAGCAGCGGCACTTCGGGCAAGCTCACCGCTGACGACCGATCGTCGATCAGAAAAATCTCGTCGCATGCAAGCGCAAGCTCGTAGCCGCCTCCAGCAGTGGTGCCATTGCAAGCGGCGATGAACTTCAGTCCCGAGTATCGGCTGGCATCCTCGATGCCGTTGCGCGTTTCATTGGTGAACTTGCAGAAGTTGACCTTCCACGCATGCGACGACAGGCCGAGCATGAAAATGTTCGCGCCCGAACAGAAGATGCGATCCTTGCCGCTCGTGACGATGACGCTGCGCACGTCCGGATGCTCGAAGCGGATGCGCTGCACCGCATCGTGCAGCTCGATGTCGACCCCGAGATCGTACGAATTGAGCTTCAGCTTGTAGCCGGGGCGGATGCCGCGATCTTCCTGCACATCGATCGTGATACGCGCGATCGCGCCGTCAAAGTCAAGCTTCAAGTGTGCGTAGCGATCGGGCTCAGTTTGATAGTCAATCTGAGAGTCGACCGGCGCCTGCACGGTTTCGGGCGAACTTTGGTGCGAGGCGTGCGCTGACACACGGTCTCCCTTGCGACGAGAAAATCTGCGCTCTATTCTCCCCTTTTCGCTTACGCAATGCCTGCCCTCCCACCACCCGCTCAATTCAACTTCGCGCGCCATGTGCTCGAGTTGAATGCTGGGCGCGCGACGAAACTCGCTTACCGCGATGACGACCGCACACTGACCTACGGCGAACTGGACGAGCGCGTGCGCAGACTCGCCGCTGCGCTGGCCGCGCTCGACATCCGGCGCGAAGAGCGCGTGATCCTGCTGATGCAGGACACGATTGACTGGCCGGTGATCTTTCTCGGCTGTCTTTACGCAGGCGTCGTTCCGGTGGCGCTGAACACTCTGCTGACTCCTGCCGACTACGCCTACGCGCTCGCGCACAGTCGCGCGCAAGCGGCCTTCGTATACGGTGCTCTGGGCCCGGTGTTACGGCAGGCGATGAATGACACGCCGCACGAGGTCAAGCGCGTGATCGAGTCTGCTGAGTTGGCGTCATTGATTGCTCAGCACGCGCCGGCAAGCGCTTCTGCGCAGACCGTGGCTGACGATATCGGCTTCTGGTTGTATTCATCCGGCTCCACCGGCAAGCCGAAGGGGACGGTGCACACGCATGCGAATCTGTACTGGACCGCAGGGCTGTACGGCAAACCGGTCCTCGGCGTGCGTGAAGACGATGTGGTGTTCTCCGCCGCGAAGCTGTTCTTCGCTTATGGACTTGGCAATGCGCTGACGTTTCCGCTGTCGGTGGGCGCAAGCGTTGTGCTGATGCCGGAGCGGCCGACACCGCAAGCGGTGTTCAAACGTCTGGTCGAGCAACGCCCCACGATCTTTTACGGCGTGCCGACGCTTTATGCAGCGATGCTCGCAGCGCCCGATCTGCCTGCGCGAAGTACAGTCAACCTGCGCATTGCCATTTCGGCCGGTGAAGCACTGCCGAAGGACATCGGTGAACGTTTCACCGCGCACTTCGGTTGCGAGATTCTGGATGGCATCGGCTCAACCGAGATGCTGCACATCTTTCTTTCCAATCATCCAGGTCAGGTGCGGTACGGCACGACCGGCACCCCGGTGCTGGGCTACCAGATCGAGCTGCGCGATGAGCACGGCGCCCTCGTCGGCGACGACACGATCGGCGATCTGTACGTCAAGGGACCGAGCGCGGCGCTGATGTACTGGACGAGCCGCGAGAAATCCTGCGCAACGTTTATCGGCGGCTGGACCAGGAGCGACGACAAGTACGTACGCAGCCGCGACGGCTATTTCACCTACGCAGGCCGCGCCGACGACATGCTCCGGGTCAGCGGCCAGTATGTGTCGCCGTTCGAGGTGGAAGCGGCGTTGATGCAGCACCCGGCGGTACTGGAAGCGGCCGTGATCGGCAAGGCCGATGGCGACGGGCTGACGAAGACCAAGGCGTTCGTTGTGCTGAAGGACGGAAGCGGCGCGTCGGCGAGGTTAGAAGACGAGCTGAAGACGTTCGTCAAAGGAAAACTGGCGCCGCACAAGTACCCGCGTTTCCTGGAATTCGTCGCGGAACTGCCGAAAACCGCGACGGGGAAAATCCAGCGCTTCAAACTGCGCGAGAAGGAAGCCGCACTTGGATGATCGATGCGTCACCGACGTGAGTGATGCGCACATTACGATCGGCTCGCGCGAGTATTCGCTTGAGTACAAATGCATCTCACCCGAACGCACGGCCGCGCCGTTACTCGTATTTCTGCATGAAGGTCTCGGTTCAGTCGCGATGTGGCGCGACTGGCCCTGGCAGCTGTGCGATGCCGGCGGCTTTCGCGGGCTCGTATATTCGCGGCCCGGTTACGGGCGCTCGACGCCGCGCCCTCATGCGGAAAAGTGGCCGGTCGATTTCATGCACGCTCAGGCGCGCGAAGTTTTGCCCGCATTTCTGCAGGCAGCCGGCGTCGATGTCGCAAGCGATCCGCCCTGGCTCGTCGGTCACAGCGACGGCGCGTCGATCGCGCTGATTCATGCGGCCGCGTTTCCCGACCGCCTGGCCGGCGTCATCGCGCTCGCGCCGCACGTGTTCGTCGAAGACATATCGATCGAAAGCATTCAACGCACGCGCGAAACCTACCTCGCAACTACCGATACGCAGGACTCGAACCTCAGGGTTAAGCTTGCGCGCTACCACGACGACCCGGATTCGGCTTTCTGGGGATGGAACGACATCTGGCTCGACCCGGCGTTTCGAAGCTGGAATATCGAGGCGATGTTGCCCACGATCACGAGGCCCATTCTGGCGGTGCAAGGTGAGGATGACGAATACGGAACGATGGCGCAGGTGGACAGCATCGCGAAACGCGCGCCGCATGCGCAGCTGCTGAAGCTGGCAGCGTGCGGGCATTCGCCGCAACGCGATCAGCCTCAGCGAGTAATCAGGGCCATAGTCGATTTCATTGCACGGCATTCACAAGGGAGAACATTCGAATGAACCGGAGACAAACCATCACCCTCGCCGCGGCGGCGTTATGCGCGGCCGCGATCGCCTCGCCGGCGATCGCGCAACAGCAGAAACTGAAGGTCGGATTGATGCTGCCTTATACCGGCACGTTCGCCGCGCTGGGCAACGCCATTGAAAACGGATTCAAGCTGTACGTGCAGGAACAGGGCGGCAAACTCGGCGGGCGCGAGATCGAATATTTCCGCGTCGACGATGAATCTGATCCTGCCAAGGCGACCGACAACATCGGCAAGCTGATCAACCGCGACAAGGTCGATATCGTCGTCGGTACCGTGCACTCGGGCGTGGTAATGGCCATGGCCAAGGTCGCGCGCGACACGAACACGCTGCTCGTTGTTCCGAACGCGGGCGCGGGCGCCGTTACCGGCCCGATGTGCGCACCGAATATTTTCCGTTCGTCGTTTTCAAACTGGCAGTCGGCATACGCGGCCGGCATTGTCGCCGCCGAGCGTGGCCACAAGACGGCGGTTTCGATCACCTGGAAATACGCGGCGGGCGACGAAATGGCCGTGGCGTTCAAGGAAGGTTTCGCCAAGGGCGGTGGCAAGGTGCTGAAGGAACTGAACCTGCCGTTTCCCGGCGTTGAATTCCAGGCGCTGCTGACTGAGATTGCGGCACTGAAGCCCGACGCGACATTCGCGTTTTTCGCCGGCGGCGGCGCCGTCAAGTTCGTCAAGGATTACGCAGCAGCGGGTTTGACGAAGACAGTGCCGCTGTATGGCCCGGGCTTTCTTACCGACGGCACGCTCGAAGCGCAGGGCGAATCGGCGCAGGGCCTGTTGACCACCCTGCATTACGCCGACGGTCTGCCGAACGCAAAGGACAAGTCGTTCCGGCTGAACTACGCCAAGGCTTACAAGCTGCAGCCCGACGTGTATGCGGTGCAGGGCTACGACGCCGCGCAGTTGCTGGGTGCTGGGTTGAATGGGGTAAGAGGCGATTTCTCCAAACGCGTCGACATGATCAAAGCGATGGAGGCGGCCAAGATCGACAGCCCGCGGGGCCCGTTCACGCTGTCGAAGGCTCACAATCCGGTGCACGACATCTATCTGCGCAAGGTCGAAGGTAACTCGAACAAGTATCAGAAGGTGGCGGTAAAAGGGCTGGCGGATCCGGCAACCGGTTGTCGGATGTAGGACGAAGCAGACATGCGACTGCTCCACACGATGCTGCGCGTCGGCGATCTGCAGCGTTCGATCGATTTCTACACCGGATTGATGGGTATGCGCCTGCTGCGCAGGACCGACCGGCCCGAACAAAAGTATTCGCTTGCGTTCGTCGGCTACGCCGATGAGTCGCAGCAGGCGGTGATCGAGTTGACCTACAACTACGGCGTGACAAGCTACGAACTCGGCACCGGCTATGGACATATCGCGATCGGCGTTGACGATATCCATGGTATTTGCGAACGGGTCAGAGCCGCCGGCGGCGCGGTGCCGCGCGAGCCGGGTCCGGTCAAAGGCGGCACGACGATCATTGCGTTCGTCCAAGACCCGGACGGCTACAAGATCGAACTGATCGAGCGCGCGTAGCTCCTGAATGTCCGCTCGGAAAAGGGATAGGCCACGATCCGCCGCATGGCGGATCGTGGCCTATACGCAATTCGTGTTTACGCTGCTCGTCTCATTGACCCGACATTTGCACCGATAGCTTCGCGCGGTTTGCAGATCCGCCGTCCAAGCGAAGCACTCGGTTTTGCTCGTGGCACAGATAACGCGGCCCCATTGCTTCTCGAAGTTCCTTGACTCGCTGCTTGATTCGCTCCAGACGCTCTTCATGCGTCGTGACTTTCACGACCTGCACGTGCGGCGGGGTTATCCAATCCTGAACTTCGGCACTCGCACTCGGTTTGAACATGACGGCAATCTCCTGAGTTGTAGTTGTCAAAGCACGGCACTAGCCCCACTCTGACAATCACAATCAGTGCCAATTTCACCGCCGGAAACGACCGCTTGTCGGGCTGCGTTAGTGGGTGCTCTTTATTCTGCGGTGCGACAACAGCGGCGTGCGAAGTCACTTGCGGATGAGTAGAACTGCCCAGTGTCTGAGGCTATGCCGATGGTGTGCGAGTGAGGACGATCTCGCTGGCGGCTAGATCGAACCTGAGTTACAACATATCGGTGGACCTCGGCACATTCCTGATCCAATGCCTGAACGCAGTGCAGTACGGGCTATTGCTGTTTCTGGTCGCCAGCGGACTGACCTTGATCTTCGGCATCATGGGCGTGATCAATCTTGCCCACGGCAGCTTCTACATGATCGGCGCGTACATGGCGTATGCGCTCGCGCCGTGGGTCGGTGCGACGCTCGGCGGCGGATTCTTCATGACGCTCGCGGTGGGCCTTTTGCTGTCGATCGCGTTCGGCTATCTGCTCGAGTGGAGTTTCTTCAGTTTCCTGTACGAACGCGAGCATCTGCAGCAGGTGTTGATGACCTACGGGCTGATCTTGGTGTTCGAGGAATTGCGCAGCATCATCGTCGGCAATGACGTGCATGGCGTGGCGGCGCCGGGGTGGCTTTCAGGCAGCGTGCCACTCGGTGACGTGATGATCTATCCAACCTATCGACTGTTCATCTCGGCCGTTTGCATTGCCGTCGCGCTCGGGCTTTACTTCGTGCTCGCACGCACGCGGCTCGGCATGATGATCCGCGCCGGCGCGAGCAATCGCGAGATGGTCCAGGCGATGGGCGTGAACATCAAGTTTCTTTACCGCGTGGTGTTTGCGGCCGGCGTTGCGCTGGCGGTGCTCGCTGGAATGATCGCGGCACCGGTGTCTTCGGTGTATCCGAACATGGGCGGGCAGGTGCTGATCATCTCTTTCGTGGTGGTGGTGATCGGCGGCATCGGTTCGGTGCGCGGTGCGTTGCTGGCTTCGTTGCTGGTCGGCCTGGTCGATACATTTGGCAAGGTTTTTTTTCCGGAAGCTGCCGGCGTGCTCGTGTATCTGCTGATGGCCGTGATCCTGTTGTGGAAGCCCGAAGGATTGTTCAGGCAGGGATGACGTTACAAGGATGACGTTAAATTGGCGTTCGTCTTTGCCTCTGCTTGCGCTGCTCTCTTTCGCTGCGGCGTTTCCGTTCTTCGGCGACAAGTACTACATCGACCTCGTGACGAAGATCATGATCCTGTCGGTGTTCGCGCTGAGCCTGGAGTTGCTGGTCGGCCAGACGGGCCTCGTAAGTTTCGGTCACGCGGCATTCTTTGGCATCGCGGCGTATGTCACAGCATTGCTGTCGCCGCAATCCGGCCCCGGGTCGTTCTGGATCCTGCTGCCGGCCGCGCTCGGTGTTGCGGGGCTTTACGCGCTTCCGGTGGGCGCCCTGTCGCTGCGCACACGCGGTATCTATTTCATCATGGTCACGCTCGCTTTCGCGCAGATGGCTTACTTCGTGTTTCACGACACCCGGGTTGGCGGCGGCAGCGACGGCATCTATTTGTACTTTCGTCCTGACGTGGCGATCGGCGGTTTGCGCTTGCTCGATCTTGCCGAACCGCGCGTGTTTTATTTTTTCGTATTCACCGCACTGGTGCTGACTTTCCTGCTGCTGGCCGCGTTGCAGGCGAGCCGCTTCGGCCGAGCACTCGCCGGCATCCGGGTCAATGAGCAGCGGATGCGCGCAGCGGGGTTCGCAACGTATCCGTACAAGCTGGCCGCGT
>CAZKNV010000063.1:0-8355 GCA_964554145.1 uncultured Burkholderiaceae bacterium | reverse complement strand
GCAGCGAGCTTGAAATTGCGAAGGTCGAGGCCGAGATGTCCGCGCTCGCAGCGCAACTGGCCGCGATTCGCAAACTGCGCGGCAAGTAGCGTACTTTTTTGTTCACGCAAGGGCGGCGGCCCGCGGCTGCCTTCTGCTTGGCGGCGGCCACCACTATTGCGGGAGAATGTCCCATATGCGTCGCCTGATCCCGTTGCTGTTGCTGCCGCTGCTACCCGCCTACGCGCAGCAAGACTCACAGACGCTGGATCGCGTCGTCGTCACTGCAACGCGATCCGAGCGCTCGCAACTCGATGTGCCGGCATCGATCGATGTGGTGGAGCGCGATGAAGTGCGCGATGCCAAGCTCAGAGTCAACCTTTCGGAGTCGCTAACACGCGTTCCGGGACTGGTGGTGCTCAATCGGCAAAACTATGCGCAGGACCTGCAGATTTCAGTGCGTGGTTTCGGCGCTCGCTCGACCTTCGGCGTGCGCGGCATCCGTATGTATGTCGACGGCATTCCCGCGACGATGCCCGACGGCCAGGGCCAGGTCTCGCACTTCGCGCTGAACGCGGTCGATCGCATCGAAGTGTTGCGCGGTCCGTTTTCTGCCTTGTACGGAAACTCGTCGGGCGGTGTGATCGCGATGACGACCCGGCTCGAGTCGGGCCCGAACGAGTTCGAAGTATCCGGCGCTGCCGGCTCATACGGCACGTGGCGTGGCGGAATCAACGTGGGCGGCGGCGCTGTGCCGTACGCCTACGCGATCGATGCCAGCCGATTTTCAACGGACGGCTATCGCGATCACAGCGCTGCCACGCGTGACGTTATCAATGTGCGCGCCGCAGCGCTCGACACGCCGCTCGGACGTTTCAGAGTGACGTTCAATGCGCTCGACATTCCGGAAGCCGAAGACCCGCTCGGACTCACACGCGCGCAATGGCAGGACGATCCACGCCAGGCATCGCCGCAGGCGCTGCAATTCAGGACGCGCAAATCAACAGAGCAACAGCAATTAGGCGCGCAACTGGCGGGCGACTTTGCCCAACGCTGGAGCTATCAAGCGGCGGCCTGGACAGGGCGCCGCAGCGTCACGCAATTTCAGGCGATTCCGGTGGCAGTGCAGGCCAATCCCGATCATCCGGGCGGCGTCATCGATTTCGATCGAACCTATGGTGGCGTCGATGCACGGGTGCAGTTGGCGCTGAATGCGGCGCTGTTAACGCTGGGCGTGAATGTCGAACGACTCGACGAAGATCGGCGCGGCTTCGAGAACTTCGTGTTGCAGCCGCCCCTTCTGCTGGGGACCCGCGGCGCGCTGCGGCGCGATGAAAGCAATGCCGTCGAATCGCGCGATGTTTATGCACAGGCGGAGGCGGAGATCGGACCGCGCTGGCGGCTGCACGCCGGCGTGCGCGCATCGCAAGTCGAGTTTCGCGGCGAAGATCGCTTCCTCGTCAATGGTGATGATTCGGGTGATGCCCGCTATGACTCGATCAATCCGACGGTCGGTGTCGTGGTTCGGCCATCGCCATCCAGCAGCGTGTACATATCGTACGGGCGCGGTTTCGAAACGCCGACGCTGAATGAGCTTGCCTATCGGCCCGATGGCAGCGCGGGTTTCAATACGGCGCTCGAGCCGGCGCGCAGCCATAACTTCGAAATCGGTGCGAAAGCGGCGTGGACAAGTGCACTGCGCGGCACGCTAGCGGCGTTTGCGATCAACACCGAAAATGACATCGTCGTGCGCTCGAATGCCGGTGGCCGCTCGGCCTTTGCCAATGCAGCGGCCACGCGCCGGCGCGGCGTCGAGGCGAGTCTTGGATGGGAGCCGTATCGTGCTTTGTCGTTGTATGCATCGATCGCTGCCATACATGCTGAGTTCGCCGAACCGTTCCTGATTTGTGCGGCGGCGCCGTGTACGCAGCCGACCATTGCAGTCCCGGCGGGCAATCGGCTGCCCGGGGTTCCCGCCTACACCGCATATCTCGAAACGAAGTACCGCGTGCACGACGCCGATATCACGCTCGAAATGCGTGCGCAGTCGGGGCTTCCGGTCGACGACCGCAATACCGACGCCGCTGCCGGCTACGCCACATTCAACATCTCGGTCGCGCGCACTTTTGCAGTCGGGCCGACAGCGCTGCGGGCGTTTGTCCGTGTCGATAACGTGCTCGATGCGCGCATCATCGGCTCCGTCATCGTCAATGAAGCGAACGGCCGATACTTCGAGTCAGCGCCCGGCCGTGCATGGCTCGCGGGATTGGATGTCAGCTTTTGAGGCGATGCCAGGCGCGCTGCGTCGCTGATAGGCTCGCGCCATGAAGCACCGCGCAACTATTGGGCTGCTGGCCGCAGCACTTGGCCTGGCGGCGTGTCAATCGCCGCCTGCCGTGCCGGCGGCGGCCAGCGATCCTGCGCCCCTGCCTCCTGCGCCGATCATCGAAGTCAAGCCGCACGTCGTTGTTCCTCCGCCTTCGGCTGAGCTGCCAAAGCCCGCAGTACGCCTGGCGGCGCGTAATCCATTGCTGGAAGACTGGAAGCAGCGGGCGGCCGAGCGCATTCACGAAGTCAACCGCAAAGAGCTCTTCGAAGGGCGCCCCGAGCATCTGTTGCGCGCCGTGATCGTGGTCGAGCTGGCGGTTGACCGTCACGGCAAGGTGACCACCAGCAAAATCATGCGCTCGCCCGGCATTGCGTCGCTCAATACTCAGGCACTGCGCTCATTGAAGATTGCTTCGCCGCTGCCGGCCCCTCCTTCGTCGCTGATGAGCAAGGGCACCTTGGTTTATCAAGAGACATGGCTGTTTCGGAAGGACGGCCGTTTCCAATTGCGGACACTTGCGCTGCCGCAGGAGTAGCGAAAGCGCGTCACCGCCGGGGCGCGTCAAGAATGTGTCAACCCGCACCCCCTCAGGGCGTTAGCTGCTGCAGAGTCGGATGGACAGGCCGGTTGGATTCGGCCCGGGGATCGGCTCGGAACACCAGCATTTTTCGATCAACCAAGCCAATCGTTTTTAACCAACCTTCCAGGAACACTATGAAAAAGCTGCTTGCTGCCCTGATCGCTTCCGCGTTCGCGACTGTTGCGTTCGCGCAAGACAAGATGAAAGACGAGAAAAAGAAGGCTGAGGCCACCAAGCCCTATGCCAATACGCCAACGGGAAACAAGGCGCCCGCTGCCCCGATGAAGGACGCGGCGCCGATGAAGAAAGACGCGACGACGCCGGCCGCCAAGGACACGAAGGCGATGACCGAAGAAGAAAAGAAGGCCATGAAGGCCGATAAAAAGAAAATGCGCGCCGAGAAGCAGAAGGAAGAAATGAAGAAGGACGTCAAAAAGCCTTAATCGATATTCGGACTTGTTTTTAGTGAGAGAGCAGGCCACAGTGCCTGCTCTTTTTTTTGCCCGATAAATTGTGAGACCCAAAAACGACACACTGCTGCGCGCGTTGCTGCGCGAGCCGACCGAGTACACGCCGATATGGCTGATGCGCCAGGCGGGGCGCTACATGCCGGAGTACAACGCGACGCGCAAGCGCGCCGGCAGCTTTCTCGGCCTTGCCAAATCGCCGGCATACGCTACGGAAGTCACGCTGCAGCCGGTCGATCGGTTTCCATTGGACGCTGCGATCTTGTTTTCGGACATCCTGACCGTGCCCGATGCAATGGGGCTCGGACTGTATTTTGTCGAGGGCGAGGGCCCGAAGTTCGAGCGGCCGATTCGCACTGAGGCGGACATCGATCGACTGGCCTGCCCGGATCCGAATGCCGAGCTGCGCTATGTCACCGATACCGTGCGCCAGGTTCGCAGTGCGCTTGCCAATCGCATTCCGCTGATCGGTTTCTCGGGCAGTCCGTTCACGTTGGCGTGCTACATGGTCGAAGGCAGAGGCTCGGACGACTTCCGTCTGATCAAGACGATGCTGTATGCGCGGCCCGATCTGCTGCATCGACTGCTCGAGGTCAATGCAGCCGCAGTGGCGGCCTACCTGAATGCGCAGATCGAGGCCGGCGCGCAGGCGGTCATGTTGTTCGACACCTGGGGCGGCGTGCTGGCCGACGGCGCTTATCAAACATTTTCACTGGCATATATGCGCCGGGTCATTGCGCAACTGCATCGCGAACACGACGGCGAGCGCGTGCCGTCGATCGTCTTTACCAAGGGCGGCGGGCTGTGGCTTGAGCAGATCGCAGACTCAGGCTGCGACGCGGTCGGGCTTGATTGGACCGTCAATCTCGCACACGCCCGCATCCGTATTGGCGATCGTTGCGCACTGCAAGGCAATCTCGACCCGATGGCGCTATTTGCGGCGCCTGACCAGATCACGGCCGCAGCGATTGGCGTGCTCGACTCGTTTGGCTCGCCGCGCAACGACAGCGGTTCGTGGCATGGCCACGTGTTCAATCTGGGTCATGGCATCTCGCAGTTCACACCGCCCGAAAGCGTGGCCGTTCTCGCAAAAACGGTCCATGAACACAGCCGCCGGATGCGTATGTGAGCAGTCACTTCCAAACTCGGTGCGCGGATGCCGAAAATGTGATACGGCGCTTGACTTATGCACAAAAGGCTGCAACGCAAGAATCGGCGCGGCCCTCCGAGTGGTTTAGCGCGGAAAGGCCGATAGATTGTATCTAAGCTTTTGAAATCACTAGGATTTTGTATTACAGCATGTTGACAGGCGGGTAGGCCAATCATTTCGGTCCGCTGCGCTGCAGTCGCCTCGCACAGGTTTTCCACAAAATTGTCCACAGCCCTTCATGAAGACACTGGCGTTGTGGAATCAGATAGTTAACTGTTCTTCTTCAAGCCTTGCGTGATGAGCTTGGCAAAAAATACCCTCCGTTACGCGCAAGTCATCGTCGATGTGCCCTTGGCGCAGCCACTCGATTATGCGTTGGCTGCGGCAAGTGAGGACGCAGCCAACAGTATCGGCCTGCGCTGCATTGTTCCGTTCGGCCGAAGCACTCGGATCGGCGTCATCGTTGGTGTCAGCGACCAGCCGTCGATCGATCCGAGCAAGGTCAGGCCGATCGCACATGTGCTCGACGAAATCGCGCCGCTGTTGCCGCATTGGCTGCAACTGACTCGCTTCGCGGCGGAGTATTACCAGCACCCATGGGGTGAAGTCGCCTTGCCGGCCCTGCCGCGCGCATTGCGCAGCCTGCCGGGGCCGCGCTACACGCAATCGATTGCGCGACTGCGCGAGCGTTCGATGGCGCGCTGGAGCGACTCCATCGCACCGCGCGTTGACGAGACGGAAGAACAATCGGCTGCGATCGAGGCGCTGACGAACACGGATGGTTTCGCGCCGCATCTGTTGTTCGGCGTGACGGGCAGCGGCAAGACCGAGGTTTATCTCGCGGCGCTCGCCCGCAGGCTCGCATCGAGTGAGACGGCGCAAGCGCTGCTGCTGGTGCCGGAGATCAATCTGACGCCGCAGCTCGAAGCGCTGCTGCGCGCGCGCTTTCCCGGTGAGACAGTGGTCGCACTGCACAGCAGTCTCGCCGAAGCCGAGCGCGCGGCCGCATGGCTCGCCGCGCATGAAGGCCGGGCGCGCATCGTCGTCGGCACGCGGCTCGCAGTGTTCTCATCGATGCCGCAACTGGCCATCATTGTGGTCGACGAGGAACACGACCCGTCATACAAGGCAGGCGAAGGCGTGCGTTACTCGGCGCGCGACCTTGCAGTCAAGCGCGCGCAATTGCTCAACATTCCGGTCGTGCTCGGATCGGCCACGCCATCGCTCGAAACGTGGGCGCAGGCGCGCTCCGGACGTTATCGACTACTGCAGCTTACGCAGCGCGTCGGCGCCGAATTGGGCGCTCGAACATCGTCTGTGCAGCCTGTGATCGAGCTGATCGATGCGCGCGTTCACGAACCGCAAAACGGACTATCGGCGCCGATCACGCGGGCGTTGACGGAAACGCTCCAGCGCGGCGAACAGTCGCTGGTATTTCTGAACCGCCGCGGCTACACGCCGGTCGTGGCGTGCGAAGCGTGCGGCTGGCTATCGCACTGTCCGCGCTGCTCGACCTTCGCGGTCTTTCACAAGCCGGATCGGACATTGCGCTGCCATCACTGCGGATACACGGCGCCGGTACCGCGCGCTTGTCCGACGTGCGGCAATCAGCACCTCAAGGGCGTCGGTCAGGGAACGCAGCGCATCGAAGAGACTTTGCAGGCGCTGCTGCCGGCGGCGCGGATCAGCCGCATCGATCGCGATTCCACGCGCCAGCGTCACGCTACAAAGGAGGCGCTCGATGCGGTGCACGCGGGCGCAATCGATGTGCTGGTCGGCACGCAGATGATCGCCAAGGGGCACGATTTTCAGCTTGTTTCGCTGGTGGTGGTGCTCAATCCGGATGGCCAGCTTGCGTCGCACGATTTTCGCGCGCCCGAGCGTTTGTTTTCGACGTTGATGCAGGTGGCCGGCCGCGCCGGTCGCGCCGGTTTGCCGAGCAAGGTGCTGGTGCAAACGCGCTTCGCGGGTCATCCGCTGTTTGCCGCACTCGTGCGACGCGACTATGCGCAGTTTGCCGAGGCGCAGTTAGCCGAGCGCGCGGCCGCGCACATGCCACCGCTGACGCATCAGGCGCTGCTGACCGCCGAGGCGCGCACGATGGACGCGGCATTGGGTTTCCTGCGCAAAGCGCGCATGGCAGCGCTACCGGAGCTAACTGCAGGCGCGTGGAACGTCCGTCTGTTCGATCCGGTGCCGATGGCGTTGCAGCGGCTGGCCGGCGTCTCGCGTGCGCAATTGCTGATCGAGGCCGATCAGCGGACTCACCTGCATGCCTGGCTCGGCGCCTGGCTCGCTACATTGCGCGCGCAGCGCACGGCAGTGCGCTGGAATATAGAAGTCGATCCGATGGAGCTGTAGCCCTGCGCCGGCGTCCTATTTGACTGCGGCGACCATATATTCGACCGCCGCGCGCAGCTCGGCATCACTCGCAGTGGCAACAGCGCCTCTCGGCGGCATCGCACCCTTGCCCTTGACGACGGAGGCCGTTAGCGCATCGATTCCCAGATTCAAGCGCGGCGCCCATGCTGCCTTGTCGCCAAGCCGCGGCGCATCGGCAACCGCGGTTGCGTGACATACGTTGCAACCCGATGCATACACCTTGGCTCCATCGGCCTTCGCGGTCGCGGCTGCTCCCTTTGCAGCGGCGGCGGGCGCACTTGTCATCGGCGCGGCGCCAGTCACCGGCGGCGCAGGGCGCGCAGGCACCGCGCCGGCCGCCTTCGATGCGGGGGCCGGCGCCGCGGGTTCCTTGAACTTCGCTCCCGACTTATTCGCCATCACGGCGACCGCGCGCGCGACTTCGATCGAATCCAGATTGGGATTGCCTCCCTTGGGAGGCATTGCCTTGAAACCTTCGACCGCGTGCTTAACCAGCACCGCGAAACCTTGCCTGTTCCGCCCTGCCCATGCAGCAACGTCACCGGTTCGCGGTGCACCGGCGATACCGGCCGCGTGACAGCTGCTGCATGCTGCCGTATAGACTGCTTCCCCGGTTTGCAACGTCTTTGCCGCACCGGTTGCCGCGAACGCGACGACACCGACCGGCTGCATGCGCGCGTCGATCGCCTTCTCGCTCATTGCATCGGAGCCTGCGCCTCCGGGCGCACTGCTCACCACATAAGTTGCCAGCAGAATGATCGCAATCACCGGCACCACGAACGCCAGCGCGATGACGGTTATCAGTTGGCGCGGCGTTTTGATCAGTGAATTGCCTTGGTCCGACATCGAGCGCTCCATTGCGAGGCGCAAAAGTATAGCGGCGGCACCGCGCTCATCGAAGTGCGTGATGAAACCCGCTACCATTGGCCTGACTGTCCGCGCCCGTAGCTCAGTGGATAGAGTACTGGCCTCCGAAGCCAGGGGTCGTGGGTTCGAATCCCGCCGGGCGCGCCATCAGGCCCCGAGCACGACAGGTCCAACATCATCATGGCAGTGCGCACGCCGACTCCAACGAATATCACTTTGCACTCCGCGTCGCGCGTGCTCGAACTTGACTACGACGACGGCCGCAGTTTCAGACTGCCGTTCGAGTTCATGCGCGTGTATTCGCCATCGGCAGAAGTGCGCGGCCATAGTCCGGATCAGGCGACGCTGCAGGCCGGCAAGCGCGACGTCACGATCACTGAACTGCATCCGATCGGCCACTATGCGGTGCAGCCGCTGTTTTCGGACGGGCATTCGAGCGGCATCTATTCGTGGGAATACCTGTACGAGCTCGGTGCCAATCACACGCGCCTGTGGAACGAATATCTGGCGCAGCTGGACGCCGCCGGCGGCAGCCGCGATCCCGCCGCTGCCTCGAACGCTGCTGTTCCCAGCGGCTCGGGTTGCGGCCATCATGGATAAG
>CAZKNV010000062.1:0-8414 GCA_964554145.1 uncultured Burkholderiaceae bacterium | reverse complement strand
CCGCCGGTGCAGTTCACCAGCGCTTCGAAGTCGCGCACGATGCGGCGGGGCTGAACGCATTGCTCACACGATTGCACCAGCTTGCACCCGATGCCGGCGCGCTGCCGATCGCGATCGAGCGTCCCTCGGGGTTGCTGGTCGACCCGCTCGTCGAAGCCGGCTACCGCGTAGTGCCGATCCATCCCAACGTCGTCAAGGCCACGCGCCCGCGCTATCGCAGTCACGGCGCCAAGAGCGATGCCAGCGACGCTTACCTGTTGGCCGATTTGCTGCGCACCGACGGCACTCGCTTTGCACCGCTGCAACCGCAGTCCGACGAGATACGAGCGCTGCGTGCGCTCGTGCGTGGCCGCGACGATCTGGTCGCCACGCGTGGGCAGCTTGCCAACCAGCTGCGCAGCCTGCTCGATTCGTTTTGGCCGGGCGCGAACGCTGTGTTCGCCGACATCGACTCGCCGATCGCGCTGGCCTTCGTGCAGCGCTATGCGACGCCGCAGGCCGCGGCGCGACTGGGCGACAAACGCATGGCCGCGTTCCTCGCGCAGCACCGCTACTCCGGGCGACGCCCACCCGCTGAACTGCTCGCACGGCTGCGGCGCGCTCCCGCCAGCCAAACCGGCGAACTCGAGACCGATGCCAAGGGTGAGCTCGTGCGCGCACTCGCCCGTGTGCTCGAACCTCTCGTCGCGCAGATCGTCGAGCTGTCTTCCCGTATCGAGCACGCCGTGGCCGACTGCGCTGACGGCCGCATCGTGATGTCGTTGCCTCGCGCAGGACGCGTGTGCGCCGCGCAGATCCTGGCCGAACTCGGCGACGTGCGCCAACGCTTCGCCAGCGACGATCAACTCGCCGCCGAAGCGGGCGTCGCGCCCGTGACCTATCAGTCCGGCAAGACTCGCAGCGTTACCTTCCGCTGGGCTTGTAACCATCGTCTGCGCCGCGCCATCACCTGCTTGGCCGACAACTCCCGCCACGCCAGCGCTTGGGCTGCCAGCGTCTACGCTCGGGCTCGCGCACGCGGCTGCGATCATCCACACGCCGTGCGCATCCTCGCTCGCGCCTGGACCCGCGTGCTGTGGCGACTGTGGGTCGATCGCCTCGTCTACGACCCCGCTAAACACCGCGCCGCCGCGCTCCTCGCACTCACAGGTTGACACAGGATGTCTCATGCGGCGTTGAGGACATCAACGCCGGCCGCTGCAAGCATCGAGGTCAGCCGGATCAACGGCAACCCGATCAACGCGGTCGGGTCGATCGACTCGACGCGCTCGGCCAGCGCAATGCCGAGCGATTCGATCTTCGCGCTGCCTGCGCAGTCGTACGGTTGGTCGGCGCGCAGATAGTGCTCGAGTTGCTCGCGCGTCGAATTGCGAAATGTCACCGTGGTTGGCACACAATCGACCTGCATATGGCCGTCGGCATCGACGACCGCCAGCGCGGTGTAAAAGACTACACGCCGGCCTTGCAGCGATTCAAGCTGCGCAAGCGCCGCATCATGCGTTTGCGGCTTGCCGATCATTGTTCCGTCAAGATCGGCGATCTGATCCGACCCGATAACCACCGCACGCGGGAAACGCGCGGCGACGCTCGATGCCTTTTCGCGCGCCAGCCGCAACGCAAGGTCGCGCGGCGATTCGTGCGGTAACGGCATCTCGTCGATCTGTGGTGCGTGAACTTCGAACGACAAGCGAAGTCGCTCGAGCAACTCGCGCCGATAGCGTGACGTCGACGCGAGTACGATCAGCGGCCGAGCGTTGTCGGGCATATAGCGAGTGTAGCGGCGCTGTGTAGATCATTTTCAATGGCACGAACCCAAACTGCAACGGCATCGCCCACCATCGATACGTTCGAGCTCGCGCGCTCGCATGCGCACCTCGAAGGCAAGGTCGAGATCGAACAACTGCCGCGTCTGGCGCAGTCGCTAGCCAGCTCGGATGGCGTACTGCGTTATGGGATCGACGGGCTCATCGACGATGACGGTCATCCGAGCGCCGATATGCACCTGGACGGCATGCTCCAGCTCACCTGCCAGCGATGCAACAACCCGCTCGAATTTGCGCTCGATCGAACCACCCGTTTCCGTTTTGTCACGAGCGAAGACGAGCTGAATGCGTTGCCGGTTGAAGACGATGAAGTCGACGCGGTGATCGGCTCGTGCGCGCTCAACTTATACGACTGGATTGAAGAAGAGGCCATCCTTTCGCTGCCATTGGTGCCACGGCATGACGGCTGCCCGATGCCGGTGCACCGCGGCGCCGACGCAGACGCTGCCACGCGACAGAATCCGTTTGCGGTGTTGGCCGCGTTGAAGATCGGCGAAAGCGACGAAAGGCATTAGTCGTCAGCGCGTTGGGCTAGCAATCTAGCCACCCATTGAAGGCAATTCGCGACAGCGGTTGCAAAAGCTGATCGAGCTTTGCGCGGAGGTGGCGTCGGTGGAACTCACTCCGGTACAATCCATGCCTTTTCGCGGGGTTAGCCATGGCTGTCCAGCAAAACAAGAAGTCGTCGTCGAAGCGCGGAGCGCATCGCGCGCACGACTTTCTGACGAATTCTCCGACGGCCATCGAGCCGACGACCGGCGAAGTGCATCGCCGTCATCACATAAGCCCGACCGGCTTTTACCGCGGCAAGAAAGTCATTCAAACCAAGAGCGACGAGTAAGTCGCATCGTCGATCGTTCTCGCGCCGTTCGCATCGAACGCCCGAGGTGACTACGCGCATCGCTGTTGATTGCATGGGCGGTGACCATGGCTGCACGGTCACGGTGCCGGCGGCGCTCGCCTTCGTTGAGCATCAAGCAGATGCGCAACTGCTGCTGGTCGGTCGCCAGGCCGATATCGAAGCAGCGCTGGCCAAGCGGCGTCACACTCGAATCGAAATCGTGCATGCCGACGAAGTCGTCGAGATGGACGATGCGCCGGCGATCGCAATGCGCAGCAAGCGCAATTCTTCGATGCGGGTTGCGGTCAATCTGGTCAAGGAAGGCCGGGCGGATGTCTGCGTCAGCGCCGGCAACACCGGCGCACTGATGGCGATCGCACGTTTCGTGCTGAAGACGCTCGACGGCATCGACCGTCCGGCGATCGCGGCGGTGCTGCCGAATCAGATGGGCGGCGTAACGACCGTGCTCGATCTCGGCGCGAATGTCGATTGCGAGGCCGAGCACCTGCTGCAATTTGCCGTGCTCGGAAGCGCGCTGGTGGCCGCTGTCGAGGAAATCGATCGGCCGACTGTGGGCTTGCTGAATATCGGCGAAGAACTGATCAAGGGCAATGAAGTCGTCAAGCAGGCAGCCGAGCTGCTGCGTGCGAGCCCGCTTAATTTCATCGGCAACGTCGAAGGCAATGATATTTTCAGGGGCAATACCGACGTCATCGTGTGCGATGGTTTTGTCGGCAATGTCGCGCTGAAGACGTCCGAGGGACTGGCTCTGATGCTCGCTGGATTCGTGCGCGAGGAATTCACGCGCGGTCCGCTGTCGCGTCTGCAGGCGATGGCCGCGCTGCCGGTGCTGAGACGGTTTAAGCGCAGAGTCGATCACCGGCGGCACAATGGCGCGAGCCTGCTTGGACTGCGCGGGTTGGTCATCAAGAGCCATGGCTCGGCCGACGCGGTGGCGTTTGAAAGCGCGCTTAGGCGGGGACTGGAGCAGGCGCGACACCAAGTGCTCGATCGCACCGTTGCCGAAATGCGGCCCATTCTTGCGCAACTGGCGCAGCTGGAGCAGGCAAGCCGCGGTATCCAGCCTGCCGCAGCCGGCGCATGAGCCCGCCGCGCAGCGCGAGGCAGCCTCGATGACGCGCGCTCACTTGCCCGTGTACTCCCGCATCACGGGCACCGGTTCCGCGCTTCCGGCGAGAGCGGTATCCAACGATGAACTGGCACGCGACCTGGCCACGCGCGGCGTCGAAACGTCCGATGAATGGATCGTTGCGCGCACCGGCATCCGGCAGCGTTATCTTGCCGAACCCGGAGTGACGACGGCAGATCTTGGGGCTCGTGCCGCGAAGTCTGCGCTGCAAGCTGCCGGCCGCACAGGCAAGGATATCGATCTGATCATCGTTGCAACGTCGACGCCCGATCAGATATTCCCGAGCACGGCGTGTCTGATCCAAACGCAACTGGATACGAACGGCTCGACCGCATTCGACGTGCAGGCAGTATGCAGCGGATTTGTGTACGGACTCGTCATTGCCGACGCAATGATTCGCAGCGGCGGCAACCGGCGCGCGTTGGTGATCGGCGCCGAATTATTCTCACGCATTCTCGACTGGAACGACCGCACCACGTGCGTGCTGTTCGGCGATGGCGCCGGAGCAGCGGTTCTCGAAGCATCGAGCGAGCCCGGGATACTCGCCTCTGAGTTAAAAGCCGATGGCTCGCAGGCCGGCGTGCTGTGCACTGCGGGCCGTGTCGCGCAAGGCAAGGTCGAAGGCCATCCGTATCTGACGATGGACGGTCCTGCCGTATTCAAGCTCGCGGTCAATGTGCTCGGAGCATCGGCGGTCAACGTGCTGCGCGAGGCCAGTCTGGACGCTTCGCAGATCGACTGGCTGATTCCGCATCAGGCCAATGTGCGAATTCTTAACGCGATCGCAAAGCGACTCGGCGTGCCGGAAGAAAAAATGGTCACCACCGTGGATCGTCATGGCAATACGTCGGCAGCGTCGGTACCGTTGGCGCTCGACGTGGCGGTGCGCGATGGCCGCATCAAGAGTGGGCAACACGTGATGCTGCAAGGAGTCGGTGGCGGCTTTACCTGGGGTTCCGTATTGCTCCGGTGGTGAAATGAAAATCGCATTTGTATTTCCCGGCCAGGGCTCGCAGACGGTCGGCATGCTTGATTCGTTTCGCGACAGCGCGCCGGTCCAGTCGATGGTCACTCGCGCATCGAGTGCTCTTGGCCAGAACATCGGTGCGTTGATCGCCGATGGTCCGGAGGAGGAACTTAACCTCACCGTCAATACGCAGCCGGCACTGCTGGCCGCCAGTTATGCGATCTATGCGGCCTGGCGAGCAGCGGGTGGCGCTGAACCCATCATTGTCGCGGGTCACAGCCTTGGTGAATACACCGCGTTGGTGGTCGCCGCTGCACTTGAACTGGAAGATGCCGTGCGATTGGTTCGTTTTCGCGCGCAGGCGATGCAGGAAGCGGTGCCGGTCGGCGCGGGATCGATGGCGGCGATCCTGGGTCTATCGGACGAGCAGGTGCGACAGGCGTGCCGGGAAGCGGCGAAAGACGAAGTGGTCGAGGCGGTTAACTTCAATGCGCCGTCGCAGGTCGTGATTGCCGGCCATCGGCAGGCCGTCGAGCGCGCGTGCGAGATCGCGAAACTCCTCGGCGCCAAGCGAGCGATAACGCTCGCCGTGTCGGCGCCGTTTCATTCATCGTTGCTGCAACCGGCCAGCGATCGCCTGCGCGAGCGGCTGGCGAATGCAACGCTGCAAAAGCCGCGCATCGACTTGATCAATAACGTCGATGTATCGATCGAAAAAGAACCGCCGCGCATCGCCGATGCGCTGGCGCGTCAGGCGGCGCGCCCGGTGCGCTGGGCGGACACGATTCGCAAAATGGCCGATGTCGGCGTTACGCACGTTGTCGAATGCGGTCCCGGACGGGTGCTGTCCGGCCTGACGAAACGAGTTGCACCGGGTCTCGAAAGCCTGGCCATCAATGACACCGCAACTCTCGCCGCGACGCTGACCGTGTTTGGTCGATGAACGTCTTCGCGTCAGATTGTTTGCAGGGCGATGTCGCGCTGGTCACGGGTG
The DNA here is from genome assembly GCA_964554145.1 of uncultured Burkholderiaceae bacterium. Taxonomy (GTDB): domain Bacteria; phylum Pseudomonadota; class Gammaproteobacteria; order Burkholderiales; family Burkholderiaceae_F; genus JACCZX01. The sequence goes on along the minus strand of CAZKNV010000062.1, from coordinate 2,639 downwards.
CTTCACGCGGAATCGGTCGCGCGATTGCCGAACAGCTCGCGCAAGCAGGCGCAACGGTGATCGGCACTTCGACGTCCAATGTTGGTGCCGATCAAGTCTCGCAGCGGCTGACAAGTATCGGCGCCCGTGGCCGCGGCGTCGTACTCGATGTGCGCGATGCTGCCGCCAGCGATGCGCTGATCGAAGCGATCAGCAAGGAGCACGGCAAGCTGTCGATTCTGGTAAACAACGCCGGTATTACGCGCGACGCGCTTGCAATGCGTATGAAGGACGATGACTGGTCAGCGGTGATCGATACCAACTTATCAGCTGTTTTTCGGCTGTCGCGCGCGGTGGTGCGAGGGATGATGAAGGCGCGGCACGGTCGCATCGTCAACGTCACGTCGGTGGTCGGCGCCAGCGGCAACGCAGGCCAGGCGAACTACGCCGCTGCCAAGGCCGGTGTCGCAGGCATGACGCGTGCACTGGCACGTGAGCTGGGTAGCCGCGATATCACCGTCAACTGCATCGCTCCCGGCTTCATCGATACCGACATGACGCGCGAACTGACCGACGAACAGTCGCGAGCATTGCTTGCCCAGATTCCGCTCGGCCGGCTGGGTAGTGTGGATGAAATTGCCGCAGCGGTCGTGTTTCTGGCATCGCCTGCGGGGTCGTATATTTCAGGCGCAACGTTGCATATCAACGGCGGCATGTACATGACTTAGCAGCTTAGTTGAGCAGTAGCTTTGCATCGGGCTGTTAGAATCCGCGCGCTTTTTGTTTTGGAGGAGTGAATGGAAAATATCGAACAACGAGTCAAGAAGATCGTCGCCGAGCAACTGGGCGTCAATGAAGCGGACATCAAGACAGAATCGGCGTTCGTCGAGGACCTCGGCGCGGACTCGCTCGATACGGTCGAGCTCGTGATGGCGCTCGAAGACGAATTCGAATGCGAAATTCCGGACGAAGAAGCCGAGAAGATCCGCACCGTGCAGCAAGCGATCGATTACATCAATTCACATCAAAAAGTCTGATAGTTCCCGTTACGCATCCCCGGGGGTACTTTGCAACGCCGAGTAGTAGCCACCGGCCTCGGGATGGTGTGCCCGGTCGGCAATGACGTTGCAACTTCCTGGGAGGCGATGCTGGCGGGGCGCTCGGGCATCGATCGCATCACCCGCTTTGACGCATCCGGGCTGCAGTGCCGTATCGCGGGAGAGGTCAAGGGATTCGATGTAGCGCAGTACATGCCGCCCAAGGAAGCGCGCCGGCTCGATACCTTCATTCACTACGGCGTCGCCGCATCCGCGCAGGCAGTCAAGGATTCCGGGCTCGAAATCTCCGACGCCAATCGCGAGCGCATCGGCTGCGTGATCGGCTCGGGTATCGGCGGTCTGCCGATGATCGAGGACAACCACACCGAGCTGATGAATCGCGGCCCGCGCCGCGTATCGCCGTTCCTGATTCCGGGCTCCATCAGCAACATGATCGCCGGTGCGGTGTCGATTCAATTCGGACTGCAGGGTCCGAACCTGGCGATCGTCTCTGCATGCACCACCGGATTGCATTCGATCGGCGACGCCGGCCGCATGATCGAGCACGACGACGCCGATGTAATGCTGGCCGGCGGTTCCGAAGCGACCATTTCTCCGCTCGGCATCGGCGGCTTCGATTCGATGAAGGCGCTTTCGACACGTAACGACGACCCGGCGACCGCGAGCCGGCCGTTTGACCGTGATCGCGACGGCTTTGTGATGGGCGAGGGCGCCGGCGTCATGGTGCTGGAAGAGTACGAGCACGCGAAGCGACGCGGCGCGCGCATCTACTGCGAGCTGGTGGGATTCGGCATGAGCGCGGATGCGTATCACATGACTGCACCGGATTTGAACGGCCCGCGCCGCTGCATGCTTGCCGCGTTGCGCAGTGCCGGCATCAATGCGGATCAAGTCCAGTATCTGAACGCACACGGCACCTCGACGCCGCTCGGCGACATCAACGAAACCAAGGCAATCAGAGCGGCATTCGGCGATGCGGCGCGCAACATCGTGGTTAATTCGACCAAGTCGATGACCGGGCATTTGCTCGGCGGCGCCGGCGGCATCGAATCGGTCGTCACCGCGCTCGCGATACACAATCAGATCTCACCGCCGACGATCAATATATTCAATCAGGATCCCGAGTGCGATCTGGACTATTGCGCAAACACCGCCCGCGACATGCGCATTGAGTTCGCGATGAAAAATTCGTTCGGCTTCGGCGGCACGAACGGCACGCTGGTATTCAAGCGGATATAACGAGGTGCTCGTACCGTGGACAGCGCTGCAGCCATCACAGCGAGCGCGGCGCTGGCGGCAGGTCGGACTAGGTATTGCCGCTGCCTCCTCGGTTGCGCTGCTCGCGGCGGCAATCGCATCCAGGCCGTTTAGTGCAGGCTTAGCGCTGCTGGCTGCCATTGTTGCCGCGGGCGTCTGGGGTGCCGCGCGCGCGCCTGCAACCGGCCCATTCGAGATCGGGGTCTCAACGGACGGCGAGATCAGGCTGCGCAAACGTGAGTTGCCCGGATATCAGCCACCGGCGAACGCCGGCTCGACAGTCGAGCCGCCGCTGCACGTCAGTTTCGCCGCGCCGTGGTTGATAAGCTTGCGCCGCGGCGCCAT
>CAZKNV010000061.1:0-8430 GCA_964554145.1 uncultured Burkholderiaceae bacterium | reverse complement strand
TGATCGATCCGGCGCTGCGCGAGCGGCTCGATATGCATCATTGACAGCATCTCCTGCACGCGCGCGACGCGTTGCGTAGCCGGCATGCCGCGTACCTTCAAGCCGTATTCGACATTGCCTGCCACCGACATGTTGGGAAACAACGCGTAGCTTTGAAACACCATGCCGACGTTGCGCTTCTCGATCGATATCGGTGTCACATCCGCGCCATCGAACAGCACCTGGCCGCCGTGATCGGGCGACTCCAGACCGGCAATGATGCGCAGCGTGGTGGTTTTGCCGCAGCCCGATGGCCCGAGCAACACGATCGTCTCGCCGGCAGCGATGTCCAGATCGATCGGTTCGAGCGCGCGCGTGCCGTCTTCGAAGGTTTTGCCGCACCGGCGCACCTGAATCGGAATGCCGCTCATACCGCTCGTGTTTCGATACGGCGCTCTTGCGCCGAGCGCGCCAGATTCACCGGTTGCGACGCCCATTGCAACGCGATCAACAACGGAATGATGATGACGAAAAAGATCAGCGTGTAAGCGGAGCCCACTTCGAGCCGCAGCGAAGCATAAGCATCGGCCAGGCCCACGGGCAGGGTCGGCGTCAGCGGCGTATGCAGCAACAGCGTCATATTGAATTCGCCGATCGACAAGGTCACCACCATCAGCGAGCCGGCGACGATACCGGTTCGGCAGTTCGGCAACACAATGCCGAAGAAACGCTGAGTGAAATTCGCGCCCAGGCTGCGCGCGCCTTCTTCCAGCGACTTCAGGTCGATCGATCCCAGCACCGCGAGCACGCTTCGCACCATGAAGGGCAGCGTAAACAGCACGTGCCCGACCAGGATGATCAGCCAGCTGCGCCGAAAGTCACCCCAGTTGCCGAAGGTGACGATCAACGCGAGTGCGGTTGCCAGTCCCGGAATCGCAACCGGCATCACCAGCAGCTCTTCGATCACACGCGCAGCCGCGTTATTGGCGCGCGCCAGCGCATAAGCGGCCGGCACCCCGAGCACCAGCGTGCACACGAGGCAGGCCAGTGCGATCTGCACCGACAGCAGCAACGTATGCCGATAATCGGTCCAGACCTTGATCACCCATTCAAGCGTCAGCCCGCTTTCGATGCCGATGAAATAGTTGCGTGTGACGCCGGCCAGCATCGACATGCCGACCGGAACGATCAGAAACGCGCACACGACGATCGTGAACGCCAGCAGCGGCCAGAACCAGAGTGAGCGGCGCGCCATGCTAACCGGCTGCAGCTACAGTAGTGCCGGCCGCGGTGCGCACAGTCGCCAGCACTGCCCAGGTCAGCGCGCCGAGTACGAACGACAGCGCCGCTGCGGTCGCGACATTCGCCTGCAATGTGAACTCGGTGTAGATCACCATCGGCAGCACGTTGATCCGGGTGGCCAAGGTGAACGCGGTTCCGAATGCGCCCATTGCAGTGGCAAAGCAGATCGCGCCGGCCGATAACAACGCCGGCTTCAGGGCAGGAACGATCACGTCGCTGACCACGCGCAGCGGCCCGGCCCCGAGCGAGCGCGCCGCCTCTTCCAGCCGAAGATCGAGCTTTTCGGCAGCGGCCATCACCGTCAGGATCGTGCGCGGGATCGAGAAGTACAGATAGCCGAGGAACAGTCCCGCCATCGAATACGCAAACACCACGCGCTCGCCGATCAGCTGCTCGGTTATATCCGGAATCAAGCCCTGCCGGCCCGCCAGCATGATCACCATGAATCCGATCACGACGCCGGGAAACGCCAGCGGCAGAGTCAGCAGCGCCGAGAGCAAGGCGCGCCCGCGAAAGCGGGTGCGCGTCAGGAAAACACCGCTGATGCCGGAGATAACGAGCGTTGCGACGGTGGTCGCCGATGCGAGCAGGATCGTGGACACCAGGCTGCCCAGATACAGCGGATCGGTCAGCACCGCCGTATAGGCGCCCCATCCGCGTGCGCCAGAGCCGCCGATCAGAAACAGATTTGCGAGCGGCAGCAGGAAGAACGCGGTAAAGACGATCGCGGCCGGCAGTAGCAACCACGCCAGAATCGGGCCATCGTTGCCGAGCGCGGTGCGACGCTGGCGGCTCGGCGTGGCGATCGCGTTGGCCCGCGTGGCCTGGTTCACTTCACGTCCTTCAGCCTACGTCTCTCATCCCACCTCCTTTCGATAGCGTTCGCCGATCACTTTCGAAACACCGGAAAGCTTGAAGACATCGATCGGCCGCGCCCGCGCGTATTCAGCATCGGGCAGGAAACGTGTGCGAACTTCGCCGCTCATTGCCGCCGGAAACACCGGACGCAAGAATGCATTCGCCCAATGGCGCTGCCCTTCGTCCGACAAAACGAAATCGAGCACGCGGCGGCCCTGGTCTGGATTCGGACCGCGCGCGACCAATCCCATCACGTACGGCAACTGCTGCGTGCCTTCGCGCGGAATCACGAACTGCACCGGCGCCTTGTCGGTGTACTGCGCGCGATAAGCGTTGAAGTCGTAGTCGAACAAAATCGGAATCTCGCCCGATAACACGCGCGCATACGCGGTCTGCGTCGGCACGATCGGATCGTTCGCCTGCAATTGCTTGAAAAACGCGATTGCCGGATCGAGGTTTTCGTAACTGCCACCAAGCGCCAGGTTGACCGCGATCACACCGACCTGGCCGACCGCCGCACTGGCCGGATTCAGATATCCGACCATGCCCTTGTAATCGGGTTTGGCAAGGTCGCCCCAGGCACGCGGCACCGGCTTGCCGCGCAGCGCGGCGGTATTGATGAACAAGCCCAACGTGCCCGAGTGAATCGTGAACCAGTAGCCGTCCGGATCCTTCAGACGCGCAGGAATATCGTTCCAGCGTTGCGGCCGATATTGAGCCAGCACGCCGGCTTCGCGCGCCTGCGGACCGACTTGCCCGCCGAGGTAGGTCACATCGGCTACCGGGTTGCCTTTCTCGGCGATCAGCGCCGCCAGCGATTGCCCCGAGTTCTTGTTATCGGGAGGAACGGAAATGTTCAGACGCTGGTTGATCAGCTTCAACATGCCGCCCCAGTCGGCCCACTCGGGCGGGCAGTTGTAGCAAATCGCGCGCTGCTGCTGCGCCAGTGAAAGCGCGGGAAGCGTGCTGCACACACCTGCGAATGCGGCAGATTTCAAAACTCGGCGTCGGTTCATTGTCTCCTCGTGATTTGGTGGCACCGCGGGTCAAAGCACTGCGCTTTTATTTTACGGGCGAACTATGACTGAAATGCTTCCAGCGCGGTGCAATCGCGTCGTTCGATCGGCGCTAAGTAAACTGCGCCGCTATGCTTCTCTCGCACAAACAACAGCTCGTTCGTCTGATCGAAGATGCCGGCGCCGCCGGTGTTCCGATCACGCTCGAGCGGCCGAAAATCGAAGCGCATGGCGATATCGCCACCAATGTCGCGCTGCAGATTGCGAAGGCTCAGAAAAAGAATCCGCGTGAGGTCGCCGCAGCGATTGCCGATGCGCTGCGCGCAAACCCTGCCTCCAAAGCGCTGATCGAATCCGTCGAAGTCGCGGGTCCGGGCTTTATCAATCTGCGGCTCGCAGCATCAGCGCGGCAGCAGGTGGTGCATGCGGTGGTACGTGAGGCCGAAAGTTTCGGCGCAACGACCGCGTACGCCGGCCGCAGGGTGATGGTCGAATTCGTCTCTGCCAATCCAACCGGGCCGCTGCACCTGGGCCACGCACGGCAGGCCGCACTCGGCGATGCTCTGGCGAATCTACTGGCGGCGCAGGGCTGGCAAGTCACCCGCGAGTTCTATTACAACGACGCCGGCGTCCAGATCGCAAACCTTGCGCTATCGGTCCAGGCGCGCGCGAAAGAGCTGTCGGGCGAGGCGACCGCATTCCCCGAGAGCGGCTATCTCGGCGAATACATTGCCGAAATCGCACGCGATTACCTGGCGCGCGCCACCATCGAACGCGACGGTGCCAACGTCACCGCCAGCGGCGATGTCAACGATCTTGATGCGATACAACGCTTTGCCGTCGCTTACCTGCGCAACGAACAGGATCGCGATCTGGCTGCGCTCGGCGTGCACTTCGACAGCTACTTTCTCGAATCATCGTTGTACCGCGACCGCAAGGTCGAAGCTGCGGTGCACGCGATCGCTGCTTCCGGCATGACCTACGAACACGAAGGCGCGCTTTGGCTGAAGACGACGACGTTTGACGTCAGCGGCGGCCACGGCGGCCCGCCTGCGGACGACAAGGATCGCGTGATGCGCAAGTCGGACGGGTCGTTTACCTACTTCGTGCCGGACGTTGCGTATCACATCACCAAGCTTCAGCGCGGCTATGACAAGGTGATCAATGTGCAAGGCAGCGATCACTACGGAACCATCGCGCGTGTGCGCGCCGGGCTGCAGGCTGCGGCGAAGTCGCTGGGCGTGACGGTCCCGCTCGGGTATCCGGACTACATGCTGCACAAGATGCTGCGCGTCACCAAGGGTGGCGAAGATGTGAAGATGAGCAAGCGCGCCGGCACCTACGTCACGTTGCGCGACCTGCTCGACTGGGTCGGACGCGATGCCACCCGGTTTTTTCTGGTGTCACGCAAGCCGGATGCCGAGTTCGTGTTCGACGTCGATCTTGCGGTATCCAAGTCGGATGAAAACCCCGTTTACTACGTGCAGTACGCGCATGCGCGGATCTGTTCGGTATTTGCACAAGCGCGCGAGCGGGGATATCCGGTGCCCGAGCGTGAAAGCGCACAGGATGTCGATCTGGCACCGCTGCAAAGCGCACGCGAAGGCTCGCTGATGAACCGGCTCGCCGACTACCCCACGGTGATCGCGACCGCCGCTGAAGAGCTGGCTCCGCACCACGTCGCCGCGTACCTGAAGGAGGTCGCTGCCGACTTTCACGCCTACTACAATGCCGAGCGCGTGCTGGTCGAAGACGATGCGACGCGTAATGCCAGGCTGGTGCTGTTGCTGGCGACGCGGCAGGTGCTGGTGAATGGGTTGACACTGATCGGAGTGTCGGCGCCAGAGCAGATGTAATGGGCGAGGAACGTCGTTGAACAAACTTCCGCAACGTGGCACGACATTGGTCGGCTTTATTGCCGGGCTGGTGCTCGGCCTGGCGATTGCGGTCGCGGTGGCTCTATACATCACTAATGCGCCGGTGCCGTTCGTCAACAAGGTCAAGCCGGCCGGCGAAAGCGTGGACCCGTCGGCCGGCGGCCAACTGCCCGATCCGAACAAATCGCTGTACAGCCACGTGCCCGCGAAAGCGGGTCCGCCGGAGCCTGCGAAAAGCGACGCGGCCACCGATCCGAAGGCCGCACCGCCGCCGGCCGAAAAAGGCAATGTGTTTCCGGCCGAAGACTCGCGCTTCCTGTTGCAGGCCGGCGCCTTCAGGACACCGGACGACGCGGACTCGATGCGCGCGCGCCTGGCGCTGCTCGGCCTCGACGCCAAGATATTTCCGCGCGAGCAGGACGGCACGACGCTGTACCGGGTGCGGCTGGGCCCGTATGGCAACCTGGATGACGTGAACCGGATTCGCAAGAAGATGGCAGAAAACGGCATCGACGTTCAGCTCGTCAGGCTGAAATAGCGGCGGAAACCCCTGTCATCGCTGCGTGTCGAAGCAGCGTTGCTGTTGCGATACTCGCATCGACACATTTCAAGTTGTGGAGAGCATGCATGTTGATTAATCGCCGCCATTTGCTGATCGCTGTTGCCGCCGTTCCGGGCCTTGCATTAGCACAGTCCGCCCGCCCGTTGCAGGAGCTGAAGGACTTTCGTCCGGTCAGCCCGCCGCAGCCGGTCGAGTCCGGCAACAAGATCGAAGTCATCGAGTTCTTTCAGTATTCATGCCCGCACTGCCTGACGTATGACCCGGTGCTGCAAGGCTGGAGAAAGAACCTGCCGGCCGATGTTGAGTATCGCCGCGTTCCGATTTCGTGGGACGAAAAGTCCGTACCGCACGTTCGCATCTATTACACGCTCGAAGCACTCGGCAAGACCAACGAGCTGCACTCGAAAGTTTTCGAGGCGATTCAGGCCAAGAAGATGCCGCTGCTGAAGCCGGACGAGATCGCGGACTTCATGGCAGCCAATGGAATCGATCGCAAGCAGTGGCTGGATGCGTACAACTCATTCTCTGTCGGCGCTCGCGCCAATCGTGCCGGGCAGGTGTGGCGCGCCTACAAGGTCGATGGCACGCCGAGCGTAGCGGTCGACGGAAAGTACGTGACCGCGCCGTCGATGGTGGGCTCGCGCGAAGGCAGTTTGATCGTGCTGGACAGCTTGATTCAACGTGCACGCGGCGAGCGGAAAAAGTAGCGCATGCGTTGCTCGTGTACGCGACCGCTTCGCGGCCGCACGTGCACTCGCAACGATTAGTTAGGCGCCCGTCCTTCGGAGCGGCCGGGCGAACGGGCGCATAACAACTGCCACGCAAAGCGCGCGGGCATCGCACCAATGAACGTTTTTATTACAGGGGCGTCTAGCGGAATCGGTGCCGCACTGGCGAATGAGTTCGCGACGCGCGGTGCGCGTCTTGGCCTGGTGGCGCGGCGGCGCGATGCGCTTGACGCGGTCGAAGCTTCGCTGCCGGGCAAGCATCATCAGTACATCGTCGACGTCACTGACAAGGACGCGCTGATCGACGCAGCTCGAGCGTTCGACGCGGCCGTGGGTGGCACCGATATCGTGATTGCCAACGCCGGCATTTCCATCGGCGTGAAGACCGAGTTCTACGAAGATCTCGATCAGTTCGCAAAGGTCATCGACACCAACGTGCTCGGCATGGCGACGACGTTCCATCCGTTTATCGGGGGCATGAAGGCGCGCCGCCACGGAACGCTGGTGGGCATCGCCAGCGTGGCCGGCGTACGCGGGCTTCCGGGCTCCGACGCCTATTGCGCATCGAAAGCGGCTGTGATCGTGTATTGCGAGAGCCTGCGGGTGGAGATGGCCAAATACGGCATCAAGGTTGTGACGATCTCGCCCGGCTTCATTCGCACCTCGATTACCAAGAAGAACCCGTATCGGATGCCGTTTTTGATGGACGTCGATGCGTTCGCCGAGCGAGCCGCCGATGCGATCATTGCCGGCGTGCGCTACCGGACAATTCCGTGGCAAATGGGCTGGATCACCGCACTGCTGCGGCTGACGCCGCGCTGGCTGTTCGACCGCGTCATGGCGAACCGCAAACAAAAGCCGCGTGCCGGCGCTCCCGCTGAACGTTGATGCCCGTGCATCGATGATCGATGCCGCCGGGCATGCGCATCCGCGCGCCGGCGCAGAAGCGCGCATCGTCTCGCTGGTGCCGTCGATCACCGAGCTTTTGTTCGATCTGGGGCTCGGCGCACACGTAGTCGGCCGCACCGGCTTCTGCATTCATCCACGCGATGCGGTGCGCGATGTACCGAAGGTCGGCGGGACCAAGGATGTCAAGCTCGACGCACTGCGCGCGCTGCAGCCGACCCACGTGATCGTCAACATCGACGAGAACGAACTCGTCACCGTCGAAGAAATTCGGCAGAGCGTGCCGCATGTGATCGTGACGCACCCGAACGCGCCCGAAGACAACTTTGCTCTGTTTCGTCTGCTCGGCGGCATTTTCAACGCGGAAGAACGCGCCGAGCAGCTGACTGCAGCACTGCGCCGCGAGCTCGATGAGTGCCGCGCGATCGAATGGCCGCCTGAAACGGTGCTCTATCTGATCTGGAAGAACCCGTGGATGACGGTCGCCTCGGATACCTACATCGCGCGCACGCTCGCATGCGTCGGCTGGCAGGCGACACGCGCGCCAGGCGGCTGGGCGGGTGCGGCGCGCTACCCGAAGGTGCCGGATCTTGAAACGGCCGCCCGACAGGTCGACCGTGTGCTGCTTTCCTCGGAGCCGTTCATGTTCCGCGAATCGCACGTTGCCGAACTGCAGCAGCAGCTCGCCATGCCGGTCAGCTTGATCGACGGTGAGATGACGAGCTGGTATGGCAGCCGCGCAATTCGTGGTCTTGCGTACCTGCGCCAATTTCGCGCGATGTAATCAGCCCGCGCGTAACGCCGCAAATCCGCGCTGCAGATCGTCGATCAGATCGTCCGCATCTTCGAGCCCGGCTGAAATGCGAAACAAGCGCCCGTCGTACCGGCACGGCGCGACGCTGCGCTCGGGATAGACCGGGATCATCAGGCTTTCATAGCCGCCCCATGAGTAACCGCGGCCGAAAAGTTCGACCGCATCGATCATCGCGTTCAGGCGTGAGACGCCGACTTCGGGCTGCAGCGCGATGCCGAACAAGCCGGAGGCACCGCTCATGTCGCGCTTCCATAGAGCGTGACCCGGATCGTCAGGCAATGGCGGATACAAGATCCGCTCGACCTCCGGTTGCGCGAGAAGCCATTCGATCAGTCGCTCTGCGGTGGCGCGGTGCTGCCGCAGCCGCGCGCCAAGCGAGCGCAATCCG
>CAZKNV010000060.1:7289-8462 GCA_964554145.1 uncultured Burkholderiaceae bacterium | reverse complement strand
GAGTTCCGGCCGAGAAAATATCCTTCGCGCGTGACACGTTTAGCTTCAACTGTCCCGGCACACCGGCGGAGTTCGTCGGCCGGTTCAAGAACTATTACGGGCCGACCATGAATGCCTTCGAAGCCGCGGAGAAGAGCGGGCGCGTGGCGGATTTGCAGAGGCAGCTGGAAGACCTATTCAAGACGCAGAACAAGAGTTCACGCAAGGACATGACCTCCATTCCCGCGACGTTCTTGCGCGTGACGGTTACGCTTTGACGGTGGAGGCGGGAATCGGGGCGAGAGTCTCCACCTATGCCGCCTAACAGCCGGTTGTTGGCCGACACCTTCGCTTCGCCGCTGCGCGCTCAACCCGGTGCGGCAAAACCGGAACGTTAGGCGGCCCGGGCTCGTTCGTGGTATCTGTACGTGGAGTGATTGAACGCTCAACTCAACACTAGGAGATGTGTGATGGCCGTTTACATGGTCGACCGGGATTTGCCCGGTATCACAATGGAGCAACTAGCTGCCGCTCAGAAGGCGGCGATCGAGACGGGAAAGCAGCTCACCGCCGCCGGCAAGCCCGTGCGCTACATCCGAAGCACGTTCATCCCGCAGGAGTCCCGTTGCATGTGCCTGTTCGAAGCGTCTAATCCGGAACTGGTTAAACAACTCAATGATGAGGCCAAGATTCCCTACACCCGGGTTATCGAGGCAGCCGATTTAACGCCGTAGGGACACTTGCTGCAGGGTCCCACGCTTTCTTGTGTTAGCGGGCGGTTTCATCATTCAATCATTAACCGCGAACGTTCGGTCGCCTAACCCTGCGCTCAACCGGACGGGCCCGCACGCGGCTTCTTGTTGGCGAGGATCGGCGCGGCCCGCCGGTTAGCTTGATACGTTGAACTAAACCGCTGACGCGGTGGGAGTTGAGCGAAGGGATTGTGGTCGTTGCGGCAGTCGTACCTTAGTAGACACGGGCATGTGCCCGTGATGATCGAGGAGACGACGATGACACCGCTTCGGCAACGCATGCACGACGCGCTGGTGCTGCACGGCATGGCAGCGCGTACGCAACGGGCCTATGTATCGGCGGTGGCGCAACTGGCGCGCCACTATCGGCGCAGTCCCGACACCTTGAGTGGCGAAGAGATCGCGGCCTACCTGGTGCATCTGTTGGGCGAGCGGCATCTGT
>CAZKNV010000060.1:0-7189 GCA_964554145.1 uncultured Burkholderiaceae bacterium | reverse complement strand
GCATCTGTTGGGCGAGCGGCATCTGTCGCGCTCGACCGTTAACCAAGCCGGCTGCGCGATCGGCTTTCTGTTCGTCAAGGTGCTCGGCCGCGCGGGGCCACCCTGTCGCATTCCGCTGCCGCGCGCCCCGCAGAAACTGCCCGAGATTCTGTCGCGCGAGCAAATCGCGCGGTTGCTGGCGTGCGCGCCGCACTTCAAAGCGCGCACCCTGCTCGCCAGCGCTTACGCGCTGGGCCTGCGCGTGAGCGAGTTGTGCGCGCTGCGCCCTGAACACATCGACGGTGCCGCCGACCGCATGTGCGTACATGTGGTGCAGGGCAAGGGTTCGAAGGATCGCTACGTGCCGCTCAGTGCCGAGTTACTCGATCTGCTGCGTCTGTATTGGCGCAGCGCGCATCCGCGGCAGTGGTTGTTCGGCGCCGCGACCGATGCCAACCGGTCGTTGAACATCGAGCAGGCTCAGCGCTGGTATTACCGCGCCCGCGCCGCGGCTGGCATCACCAAAGCGGGCGGCATCCACACCCTGCGTCACTGCTATGCGACCCATCTGCTGGAAGCCGGGGTCGATCTGCATAGCATCTCGCAGTGGCTGGGCCACGGCCATGTGAGCACGACCGCGCGTTACCTGCACTTGGCGCGCCCGGATGCGCCCGATGGCGCGCGGCGCGCCCCGCTGGCCTTGCTGGCGAGTTTGCCCGCACCGAGCCTGCATTGATCGTGTACTGACACGCGCCACCCGGCGATGGCGGCCACCCTGGCCGAGGTGCTGGCGCACTTCGGGCCGCAGTATCTTGCCGCGCACGCATTGAGCGGCGCCCAAGCGAAGGCGTGGCGCGCCATCGTCAGTTGCCGCACCCCGGCGCTGGGCGGGCAGCGTTTTGCGTGCGACGGCTGCGGCGCCGAACAATGGCGCTGGCATTCATGCCGCAACCGCCATTGCCCGCGTTGCCAGAAGCTGGCCGCTGACGCGTGGCGCACAGCGCGTCTGGCCGAGGTGCTCAACGTGCCGTATGCGCATCTGGTGTTCACGCTGCCGCATGAACTCAATGCACTGGCGCGTTGGCACGGTCGTTGGGTGTATGAAACGTTGCTGGCGTGCACGGCGGCCACCCTGAACGAGTTCGCGGCCCATGCGCGCTGGCTCGGTGGGCAGGCGGCCTTCACGCTGGTGCTGCACACGTGGACGCAGGATTTGCGACTGCACTTGCACGCGCATGCACTGATGGCCTGCGGCGCGTTGACCGCCGACGGACGTTGGCTCAGGCCGCGCTCAGATCGATTCCTGTTTCCGGTGCATGCGCTGTCCAAGGTGTTGGCGGGCAAGTTCCGTGCAGCGCTCGCCGCGGCTGAGCGTAACGGCGCGCTGGTGCGTGATCCCCAGGGTCAGGCCCAGGAACGACAACGTCGCCTGCAACGGCTGCGCACCACGCCGTGGGTGGTGTACGCCAAGACGGCTCTGGCTGGACCCGCACAAGTGCTGGACTATCTGGCGCGCTACACGCACCGTACCGCCATCGGTGCTGAACGCATCGTCGGGTTCGACCGTACGCAGGTGCGACTGCGCGTGCGGCGCGATGCGCACGGCGGCAAAAAGACGCGCTGCCTCGAGGGCTGCCAGTTCGTCGGTCGGTTCCTGCAACATGTGCTGCCGGCCGGCTTCAAGCGCATCCGCCACTACGGCATGCTCGCGGCAGCTTGCAAGACGGCCAAGCTGATGCAGGCGCGCGCGGCGCTCGACATGCCGGCCCCCAACCCGCTCGCGCGCGAGACGGCCGTCCAGTTCATGCGCCGCGTGGCATACATCGAGATCGAACAGTGCCCGCATTGCCACCGCCGCTGGACCGTGGTGCAGCACTTGGCGCCGGGTCGGGTCCGCTCATCTGTCCCGCCACCGCGTGCGCACTCCCACACCGGCGCAGCACGACCGCAAGGACCGTGACGACGATGCGGCAGCAACACGCTCATCGCAACGAACCGAGCTCTCGCGCGGCGCTCACGGCGACGCGCGTGCCGCCGGCCGCCGCAGCACCACGCGGCGCCGGGAAGAACCCGACCAACACATGGTTCCAATACCGCATCACGCCGCCCACACGACAGCCCGCCCCGCGCCGCACACACCGCTTGACCATCACCGGCCGCTGAACCTTACACTGCCCATTCACAACCGCCGCCCGGCCACCTCCGCGCGGCGGTTCAGTCCAACGAGGTTTATCAGCCGCTATGTCGCGCTCGCGCCTTCGGTCACTGTCACCTCGGCGGCTGATAAACGCTATTCGTTAGGGCTAGCACAGCGTGGATCGCCAGGCCTTTCGTCGTACGCGTGCGGGAACCGGATTGCTCTTCGATGGTGTCGAGCAAGGATCCCGTACGTACCTCGGCTCATGCTTCAGCCTCCTCGAACCCACAGTCTTTCTTACTGCCGCTCATTGTCTTAAAGGAATCCCTCTCGAACGATTGTGGGTCAACCACTATGGCGGGCCACCACCCAATCTGTTTACTCGGGTCCGTCGGATCGAGTGGGCCGAGGAGTCGGACTTAGGCATTTTCGAAACAGACGCGCCTGGCGCGAAGTGGGCTGTGCCATTCAAGAAGGTGAAGTACGCCGCCGATCTTGGCGAAGAGATATGCGCGTTCGGCTATCCCCAGGACCTGATGTCGCAGGTTCCGGCAAGAGAAATTCCGCGGTTCTTCCGCGGTACGGTTCAACGCCCCTTCCTCTTTGAACGCTCCGGTCGTAGATATTCTGCCTATGAGCTTAGCTTCCCGTGCCCGCCCGGATTGAGCGGCGGTCCGTTGTTCTT
This sequence comes from uncultured Burkholderiaceae bacterium, assembly GCA_964554145.1. Lineage (GTDB taxonomy): Bacteria > Pseudomonadota > Gammaproteobacteria > Burkholderiales > Burkholderiaceae_F > JACCZX01. The sequence continues at coordinate 4,388 of CAZKNV010000060.1, read as the reverse complement.
GGCCGAGGACCCAAGTACGGTGATTGGAGTGGTCACTGAGAATTTTGAGACTTACACGGTGCAACATGAGGTTGTCGAGGAAAAGCATCCATGCGAGACAATTCGTCACGAAGCACGCAGTGTGATTACATATGGAGTGGCCGCAAATATCTTTGGTGCGGTGGATGCGATTGAGAAACTTCTGGAGCGTCGGTTACCCGATCCAGAACCTGAGCGCTACCCCTAACACTTTGTTCGTGCCGACGCCGGGGACAGCGCGCGGTTTCTTGACGCAGCGGCGGCGGCGCGGCACAACAAGACGTTGGGCGTCATAGGTTGCTACCCACACAGTCCACAGGAGCATCAGCGCAATGGATGCCTCAGCTCTCATAGATCGGTACTGCGAAGTCTGGTCCGAGCCCGATGTCATCGCCCGCTCCGAGCTACTGGCATCGGTGTGGGCTTCCCACGCCACCTACACCGATCCGTCCGTCCACGCAGCCAACGCGCAAGAACTGCTCTCTCACATTGCCAAGGTTCAGGCACGCCGCCCTGGCGCGACGGTGGTGCGCACGAGCAAGGTGGACATCCACCACGGCCTCGCTCGGTTTGCGTGGCATGTCATTCAAGCCGACGGCACTGCCTTGCCGGAGGGCCTAGACATCGCTTTCATTGCACCAGAGGGCACGAAGATCGAACGCATCATCGGCTTCTTTGGTCCGCTGGCGAGAGGCACACAATGACGCCCCATCGTTGACGATGGCTACACCGTCATGCTGGATCCCGAAGGCAATGAATTTTTATCCAGGGAGCATGACCTTGGCGAACTCTGATCGCACGGCGGGAGCCGCGCATTCGCTCGACACCCGTTGAAGCGCTGAGGTCAGAGCGGTGCCTTTAACGCACTGGTCCCACGCGATGCTAGCGGCGGCGCGGCAGACGATCGCTGCCCGCGTCGAGATACGGTTCGCCGAGTTCCTTCCGCAGCAGGTTCAGGTTGCGCTGATGCGCACGAAAGTAAACGTCGAATAGATCTCCGGCCAGCGGCACCGAGCCGACTGCGGCATCGAACACCAGATTGCCGACCATTTTTGCCTGCAGCCACCGCGAAGCACCGAGCTCACGCGCCTGCGTGATCAGAAAAATGCCGATCGCCGCTGACAGCAGATCGCCTGCGACCGGAACCACTCCGAGCAAAGCGTCGAGCCCGACCTTCGTCCGCAGCAATGGCACGTCAACGGCAGAGTCCATTAACCGCGTCAACGTAATCAGCCGCTCGCGCGCGCGCCGTTTGCGCTCGGCAGGCGAAGTATCGATCGACCGCGTCGTCGTTGTTGCCATCCGTCGTTCGATCATGCGAGCGGCGAGCCGTTCACTTTCTCACGGAGAGGTAGCTAAGGCAACGGCTTGGTCGCGATTAACAGCACATTGGCGAACGGCGTGCCCTCGCCCATCGGCTGCGCTGCGACGGACAAGCCGATCGCTTCAAGCAACGACGTCCATTCGCGCAGTGGCCGGCAGTGCAATCGGGGCCATGGTGTTCCGCGCGCGAAGGTCGTCAACCAATCGGAAGCCAGCGTAAGTCGAAAGCGCCAACCGGGCGCGGCGTCGGCAACCCGCATCAGCAATGTGCCGCCCGGGGCCAGCGCCGCTTGGGCACGCGCCAATAGCGTTTGCTGTGCGGCGCGATCGATGTAATGCAGCACATCGAGCATGACGATAACGTCGCATGCCGGCAGCGGCACGCTGCGTACATCGGCGACCGTCAGCTCGACACGGTCATGAAGGTCGGATAGCGCGCGCTGGCTCGCTGCGATTGCCCCGTCGCGCAGATCGAAACCGCGCAGCGTCCAGCGCGCGGGCGGCGGCATCCAGCCTGTCGGCCACTCGGATGCCGAGTGTGGGTTGCAGTGTTCGGCCGCGGCCAGCAACACCGGCAGAACGCCGGCTCCGCAGCCGATGTCGACGATGCGCGCACCCGTTGCAATTCGGCCGTCACGCAATAGCGCCGCGAATATCGGATCGCCGCCCAACTTGCCGCGCGCAAAGTAGTAGGCGCCGCGACCTGCGGGGCGAAAGCGCTCAGCCGCGCGCCCAACGACCGCGCGGAACGCAGGTTCGGCCGATGGACGAACGACGGACACCGGAACAGCGGACGCGTGCACAGATGCAGGAATGGCGGACGAACGAACAGCGGGCGAAGCGGCGGCCGTTGGAGGAGCGGCCGCTGAACGAACCGCGGATGCGTGCTCGCCGTGCACTCGCGTCATGTCAACAGCGCGCTGCGCACTGTCACCGAACGCCATTTTCGCTCGCGCATTGCTGCCAGTACGGCCGGCAGTGCGCCGAGCACGCTGGGCGCGCCGCGCCGTCGCCGTCCTTCGATTCCATCGTGCAGCAAGACGATCGCGCCGGGCACCCAACGCCGAACGATGCGCGATGCGACTCTAACCGCGTCGTCATCGATGCTGTCGAGCGATCGAACGTTCCATGCGACGCAGCGCAGTCCGAGACGCGCCAGTGCCGGCTCCGTCAGCGGAGTGCGAATACCAAACGGCGCGCGAAAAAACTGCGGTGCAACGCCGGTGATGTCGGCCAATGCTTTCTGCGCTTCACCGATATCGCGCACCAGCCGCCTGACGCCGTAAAAGCCGAAGGCGTACGAATGTTTGAAAGCATGGTTCTCGACCGCGTGCCCGCGCGCGACGATCTCGCGCACCAGTTGCGGATGCGCTCGAGCGCGCGCTCCGACGCAAAAAAATGTGGCGCGCGCGCCGTCTGCGTCCAGCATATCGAGCACACGCGGCGTGACGTCCGCATCGGGCCCATCGTCGAACGTCAATGCAATTTCGCCGCGCCCGGCTGCGGATGGCGGCAACTTCGAGATCACCGGCCCGAGCGCGGCGCTGCCAGGCACAAAGCCGAATGCAAAATTCAGTGCATGGCTGCCCAGCATCGCGCCGACGGCCCACGGCCACCAGGCCGGCTGTGCGGCAATTGACGCGACCCCTGCAAGATGGCTGCCGGCCATTAACCAATGCAGCGGTCCCGGCTGCCAGGAGCGCGGCGGCAAGCCTTCATGAACTGCGGAAAGTGAAACGCAAGCCGCAGACGGCGCTATCGCTTTCGGGTTCGTCACACTGCACTCTTGATCGCGACGTACTCGGAAAAGATGCCAAGCTCGACGTGCCGCTCGACGGTCGTGAAGCCGGCAGTGCGCATTGCCTCAACGACTTGCTGCGGCGGCACACACGCTTCGATCGAGTCCCAGTAGTAGCGCATCAGCTGCGGCATATCTTCCGAGCGCCCAAACAAGCGCGCCATTTTCGGCACCACATATCGCATGTACAGGCGCAGCCAGCGCGTCGCGCGGGCGCCGGCCGGCCGCGTTATCTCCAGCACGCACGCACGGCCTCCGGGACGCAGCACTCGGTAGAACTCACCGAATACCGCGCGCAAATCGGATACGTGACGTAACGCAAATCCCATGCTGACGAAGTCGAACGAGTTGGCGGCGGCCGGCAGATCTTCGGCGCGGCCTTCGATGACTCGCATGCCTGCTGGCATGTGCGCATGAGCGAGCATGCCTGGACTGGGATCCACACCGGTGACGTTGGCGCCGCTGCCGCTCAACTGCGCGGCTTCTATCGCGGTAAGGCCGGTGCCGGTGCCGACATCGAGCACCTGCATCCCCGCTGCCAACCCGGCGCGCCGCAGCGCCTGCCGGCGATACCAGGGACCGCTCCCGAATGCCATCAGCGATTCGATGCGGTCGTAATCCACCGCCGTGCTATCGAACACGCGGCGCAGCCAGCGATGGCGCCCGGCTTCGTCGGCGTAGTACTCGGTCAGTGGCCGATGGGGTGCCAGCTTCATGCCGCCAAGCCTCCGTTTACTCCAATCACTTGCCGCGTAATGTAGGCGGCGTCGGGTGAGAGCAGGAACGCGACCGCCGCCGCCACTTCATCCGGCTCCCCGACGCGGCCGGCGGGAATCAGCTTGATCATTTCATCGAGCGCAAGATCGCGTGTCATGTCGGTGTTGATCAATCCGGGAGCCACGCAATTGACCGTGATGTTGCGACTGGCAAGCTCGAGCGCCAATGAGCGCGTCGCGCCGATGATGCCCGCTTTTGACGCGCTGTAATTGACCTGGCCGCGATTGCCGATCTGCGCCGATACCGACGCCACGGTAACGATGCGGCCGGGGCGGCGCCGGCGGATCATCGGCATCACCAGCGGGTGCAGCACGTTGTAGAAGCCATCGAGATTGGTGTGCACAACGGTATCCCAATCGTCTGCCGTCAGCGCGGGAAACACATTGTCGCGTACAACACCGGCATTGCAGACAACTGCATAAGGTGCACCGTTCGCCTCGACCTGGGCCGCCAGCGCGTGCGCGCAGGCAGC
>CAZKNV010000059.1:6915-8575 GCA_964554145.1 uncultured Burkholderiaceae bacterium | reverse complement strand
GAAAGACAAGAAGAAATAAGAAGACCAAGACACTGCGGCACAATCGGGCCCGCTGTCGATTTCGGCAGCGGGCCCTTTTTACGCATGCAAGACCCATCCGAACACGCCCACCGCATCCGGTTGATCGTCGGTCTCGGCAACACAGGCGCCGAATACGAATCGACGCGGCATAACGCCGGTTTCTGGTACGCCGACGCGATCGCCCGCCGTTGCGGCGCGCGATTCTCAAGCGAACGCAAGTTTCATGGCGAGGTTGCGCGCGCGCGCGTCGCCGGCAGCGAACTGTGGCTGCTGAAGCCGACTACGTATGTCAATCGTTCGGGCCAGGCGGTCGTCGCACTGGCGCTGTATTACAAGATTCTGCCGACCCAGATCATGGTCGCGCACGATGAGCTCGATCTGCCGCCGGGCGCAATCAAGCTGAAGCTGGGCGGAGGCACCGCCGGACACAACGGCCTCAAGGACACGCAGGCGCGGCTATCGACCGCTGAGTTCTGGCGCCTGCGCATCGGCATCGGCCATCCGCGCGCGCTGCAACTCGAGCAGGACGTGGCCGACTTCGTGTTGCATCCGCCGCGCAAGGACGAACAACCGGCGATCGACGAAGCGATCGAGCGCGGTGAAGCGATTGTCGATTTGCTGACCGAGGGCAAATTCGAAGCGGCGATGTTGAGGCTGCATACGCGTTAACGGGGTGTTCGGATTGCCTGCGGACGCTTCGCGCGCTGCCGGTCGCGCAGGGTTTCGACCAGATGGTAGGTGTTCGTCGGCAGCAACAGCGCGTGCAGGAATAACACCGGATCGATCCCCACCAGCGCCGCGTAGCCTAGAAATGTGAAGTTGCTGGCGATCGCCACCACGCGCAGCATCACCATGCCGCGCATACAGAAGGTGGCGAGCACCAGCAGCGATGCCAGATAGCCGAGAGGCTCGTAGGCTTTCGCAAAGGAGAACTATGGATTGAGCCACGCAATCACGTCGTATCGGTCGCGCTGGCCGATCTGGCGACGGTCAACGAGCGATCGCGGAACGGCATTGAGTTCGTCCGTTGCGAAGCCTCGGCTGCAAGCGATCAAGTCGGACGCTGGGCTGACTTACCACTTCTCGGGCAGACGACGCGACGTGTGGAACGCGCGCAGAATTTCGACCGTCTCGCCCCGAACGCGGTATGGAACAATGCAGCGAGTCTTGTGCACGACCAACTCGCGGGTACCAGGGACTCGACCCGGGCGGCCCAGACCAGGCTGCTCCGCAAGCGTCGTTACCGCATCGAGGACGCGCTGCACGACCAGGCGCGCAGCGCGTGGGTCATCCGTCGTGATATACGTTGCCTCGTTGTCGAGGTTGCGCAAAGCCGTACGCAACCATCTAACGCGCATTCACCTTCCACTTCTTCGTCAAGGTAGCGACGTCCTTGTCGCTGGCGAAGTCACCGGAGTCCGCTTCCTGCAAGGCGACGCGGATCTCACCGATCTGCCATTCGTTGTTCTCGACGAATGCGCGGATTGCCTCGGCTGCCAGGAAGGATTTGCTGCGCTGAGTCGCCTCAGCCAGCTGATCGAGGCGGTCCTTGACTTCGTCTTCGAGGCGTACGGTCATCGTGCTCGACATAACGCGATCCCCATTGTGCGTGAATGTACACACTATACTACGAAGGGTG
>CAZKNV010000059.1:0-6815 GCA_964554145.1 uncultured Burkholderiaceae bacterium | reverse complement strand
TGAGATACTCGCTCAGATTCTCTTTACCGACCGGCTTGACCATCGTGATCAGCACATGCGTGCGGCTCCCCAAGACGTACCCCTCCTTGCGTCGGATCTCGATGTATCCGATTCGCCGCCAGAACGCCTCCGCGCGCGCGTGGGCAGCGACGACACCGAGCCTCAACCACCTGGCGCCACGCTGTGTGGCCCAGTCCTCGAAGGCGTCGTAGATACGCCGGGCGTAGCCGGTACCGTGCGTCTTGGTTGCCGTCATAAAGTAGCCGAGGTGATAGACGCCGATGGCCAGCAAGTCCGTCGCGACATCGATTTGGCCGACGATTTCTGTTGAAGCGGCATCGCGCACTAGAAACCGCAAGTGCTCGCTGTAGCTCATGTCCGGCGGCGGGTGACGCTCGAAGCTTCGGAGCACATCATCTGGCGGCGGCGGGCGACCGTGCGTAAGCAGCCAGTATTCGGGGTTCTGCTCCTCGAACGCCTGCAACTCGGCAATCTCTTCGCGCTGGAGTTCGCTAGCAAAGAACTCGTTGGTGGCGAACCCGCGCGAACGCGTCACAGTTTTAGCGCCATCACCTTTTCGCCCTCTTCCTCTTCACCCGTGTACTCGAACCCGAGCGAACCGTAAAAGCGTCCGAGCGCATCCGCCTTGCTCATGTGCGAGACCAGCAGCTTTTCTGCGCCGGGGCGAGTACGCACATGGTCGATCAGCAGCTTGACCGCCGTGTGTCCGAGGCCTTTGCACTGATGTGCCTGGTCGATCATCAGCCGCCATAAAAAGAAATGCGGCTCTTCCGGATTTTCGGCCAGCGTCGGGTCGTAAAGCATTACAAAACCGACCGGAGTTTCATCGTCATAGATCGCGCGAAACCAGGCTTCGTCGTAAAACGACGCTTCAGCGATCGACACTGCGTTCGGCGCGACCTGCGTTGCGCCGTCGCCGGCGTCGAGTTTGCATATGTCGCGCAAAGTCTTGCGAGTCACTTCCTTCAAGCTGAGGGTCATGTCGAACGGCGTGAATGCGAGGGTTGCGATAATCGCACCGTTGCTACACAAAAGTAAGACCCTTCATGGCAGTCAAATGCGGCATCGTCGGTTTGCCGAACGTCGGCAAGTCGACGCTTTTTAATGCGCTTACCAAGGCTGGCATTGCGGCCGAGAACTATCCGTTCTGCACGATCGAGCCGAACGTCGGCATCGTCGAAGTGCCCGATCCGCGATTGGACGCGCTTGCCGCGATTGCGAAACCCGACAAGGTCATTCCGGCCGCGGTTGAATTTGTCGACATCGCCGGCCTGGTTGCGGGCGCGAGCAAGGGCGAGGGGCTGGGCAATCAGTTCCTTGCGAACATCCGCGAGTGCGACGCGATCGCGCACATCGTGCGCTGTTTCGAAGATCCGAACGTCGTGCATGTGTCGGGCAGGATCGATCCGATCTCCGACATCGAAGTGATCGACACCGAGCTTGCGCTGGCCGATCTGGCGACGGTCGACAAGCAGCTTGCGAAGTACAGCAAGGTAGCGAAATCGGGCGGCGATAAAGAAGCGCAGCGACTCGTCGACGCGCTGGAAAAAATACTGCCCGCGCTGAATCAAGCGCAACCAGTGCGCAGCCTCGATTGGTCTTCGGAGGAACACGCCATCATCCGCCCGCTATTCCTGCTGACCGCGAAGCCGACGATGTACGTCGCGAACGTCGCAGAGCACGGATTCGAAGACAATCCGCTGCTGGAGCAGGTGCGCGCACGGGCCGCCAGGGAGAACGCGCCGGTGGTCGCCATCTGCGCAAAGATCGAAGCGGAGATTGCCGATCTTGCCGAAGACGATATGGCGATTTTTCTGACCGATATGGGTATGCAGGAGCCCGGATTGAATCGCGTCATTCGCGCCGGCTACACGCTGCTCAGCTTGCTCACTTACTTCACCGCCGGACCAAAGGAAGTACGCGCATGGACGGTGACGCAGGGCTCGACCGCGCCGCAGGCGGCCGGCGTGATTCACACCGACTTTGAAAAGGGCTTCATTCGAGCCGAAACGATCACGTTCGACGACTACGTGAAATTCAACGGAGAATCCGGCGCGAAGGATGCAGGCAAGATGCGATTGGAAGGCAAGGACTACATCATGCGCGACGGCGACGTGATGCATTTTCGTTTCAATGTCTAAGCAGATCACGTGAACGCATTCATCGATGCGCTGTGGCTGTATCCGATCAAGGGTTGTCGCGGCTTCAGTGTGCCCATCGCGACGCTTGTACAAACCGGACTCGAAGTCAGCGGGATCGGCGATCGAGAGTGGGTGGTCGTTGACAATCGTGGCGAATTTCTCAGTCAGCGCGAGCTGCCGAAAATGGCGCAGATCGAGACGCGCCTGACCGGCGATTCGCTGCGGCTGAAAGCTCCCGACATGCTGCAGCTCGACGTGCCGTTCGAGTCCGAAGGCGATGTTCTCAAGGTGCGTGTCTGGAACGATGAGGTTGCCGCAGTGACTCAAGGCGAGCTCACCGATGCGTGGTTCTCGCAATTTCTCGGATTGCGCTGCCGCTTGATGCGGTTCGATCCGGAGGCAAGGCGAATCTCCAACCGCAAATACACCGGCGCCATTGAAGCACCATACAAGTTCGCCGATGCGTTCTCGCTGCTGGTCTGTTCGACTGCATCGCTGGCCGACTTGAATGCTCGGTTGCGTGCGAAAGGACAAGCAGAAGTCACGATCGAGCGCTTTCGGCCGAACATCGTGCTAAACGGCATTGAAGCCTTCGACGAGGATTACGTCGACAGCTTCACGATCAGTGGCGCTGAGTTGCAGGTCGCCAAGCCGTGCGTGCGATGCACGGTGCCGAACGTCGATCCGGCTACCGGCGAAGCGGGCACCGAACCGGGCGACACGTTGGCGACGTATCGCAACAACACGCAGGCGGGCGGCATTACGTTCGGTGTTAACGCAATTATCGAATCGGGTGCCGGCACTCAGTTATCGAAGGGTGATTCTGTCGAGATCAGCCTGCGCTTCTGACCGGCAGTCCACGATACGTCCAAGCGCGCCACAATGCTTCCAGCGGGCCTTGCTGCATCCGGCTCAGCCATAGCCGGCTCAGCAGGATCTGAACGACCAACGTCATCAGAGCAAGTATGGCCGTTTGCGAATAATCAAGGTGCGGCCCGAGCGCCAGCCCCCAGCCCGATAGCAGCGCGCCCATCGCAATCGATTGCAACAGGTAATTCGTCAGCGGCATGCGCCCGGCAGGCGCAAGCAAACGCACGATCGCATCGGGCGCATGGCGGATAAAGCTTGCCGCGTAAAAAAAAGCCAGGGTCACGCTCAACAGTTGAGGCACCGTCGCGCCGAGAGTCGTGGCGCCGAGCCCGTTGTCGATGGCTTCAGTCAGCGCCCAGTAACCATACAGAAGCGCTGCAGGCACTCCGATCAACAATCCCAGCCAGGCAGCGATGCGCCATGCGCGTGCGCCACGATCGCGCAGCCAGCCCGCACGCTGCGCCCACATTCCCGTCAGCATCAGCGCGACCGTCATCGGAAAGCCGAACATATTGGCGATGACCACACTCCAGAATTCGTCGGCCCGCAGCGCCAATTGATCGACATAGCCCAACGCAACGAAGTCGTCGAAGTTTGCCTGGACTACCGGCGCAAGCTCTAGCGGCGATGGCGCAAACTGGCCGAGCAAAACAACGATGTTGAAAATCGCGGAGCCGATCCACCAGTGAAGCGCCGCGCGGCCGATGCTCGCGGCGTCCTGGTCGACGTAGGTCAGCAACACGAGGCCGGCGAGCGCGTACATGTGTGTGATATCGCCGAAGTAGAAAAACAAGCCATGCAGCACGCCGAACACGAACAGGAAAGCCATGCGCCGCCGATAAATCCGCCTGGGCACATCGCTTAGCGCACTTAGCTTCGTATACAGCAGCGAAAATCCAGCGCCGAACAGCATCGCGAACAGCGGCATGAACTTCAGACTGACGAACGCTGCGGTCGCAAAGTAGACAGAACGATCGAGCGCTCCGGCGTCGGGCGCGAGATAGCCGATCGGATTGGTCGCGCCGTACAAAAACGACTGAATGTTGATCAGAAGAATGCCGAGCAGTGCAAACCCCCGCAGTGCGTCGATGCGCTCGTCGCGCGCCGTCGTGCCCGCGCTGCTAGGCGTCATCCAAGCCAGTTGCGCCCATCTGCGCCATCTTCGCCTTCAGCCATCGTTCTACCGACGGAAACACGAACTTGCTGACATCGCCGCCCATTAAGGCGATCTCGCGCACGATGCTGCCTGAAATGAATTGATACTGATCCGACGGCGTCAGGAACATCGTCTCGACATCGGGCAACAAGTAGCGGTTCATGCCGGCCATCTGGAATTCATACTCGAAGTCGGAAACGGCGCGCAACCCGCGCACCACGACTCTTGCGTTCTGCTCGCGCACGAAATCCTTCAACAATCCGCGAAAGCCGGCGACTTCAACGTTCGGATAATGCGACAGCACTTCGCGCGCAATGGCTATGCGCTCGTTAAGATCGAAAAACGGCTTCTTCGCACGACTGTCGGCAACGCCGACCACGAGCTTGCTGAACAATCCGGCCGCGCGGCGTACGAGGTCTTCATGACCGCGCGTCAGCGGATCGAACGTTCCCGGATACACCGCAATCACCATCATGACCTCCCGCCAACTCCTGCTGGCCGGCGATTATTCATGAGATTGCGGCCGCAGCAAATAAAAATGCACGCGACCGGCGCGGCTGCTGCACGCAATTTGCAGGCCATGCTTGTTCAGCATCGAATCTTCAACCGGAGCCGCACTTTCGACGTAGATCAGCCCGCCTTGGGTGATCAGCCGCGCGGCGAGTGCCAGGGCCGGCACCAATAGTGCCGATTCAAATGGCGGGTCGACGAAAATGATGTCGAAAGACGAATCAGGCCAGCGCGCAGCGACACTGAGCGCATCCGCCGCGACGATATCGATCTGATCGGCACCCAGCTTGTGCTTCGTCTGCATCAGTTGATCGACCAGCTGGCGATTGCTTTCGACCAGCGTCACTCGCTGCGCTCCGTGCGATGCGAGCTCGAAGCCGAGCGCGCCGGTACCGGCAAACAGGTCGAGACCGCGCACCGTGTCGACAGGAACGAGATGCTCGATCCAGTTGAACAGCGTCTCGCGCACTCGATCAGGCGTCGGCCGTAACCCGGCTACGCCGGTCACCGGCAGCGGCGTTCGCTTCCATCGCCCACCAATAATGCGCACACGTTGAGGTGCATGTGTGAACTCGCGCTTGCTCACGATACTGTCGCGATGCTTTGTTACCATCGCTCGATGATAAGTCCCGCTTCTGCCGGCTCGAAGAGCGGTTGGCTGTCGCGACTAAAAACCGGCCTTACAAAAACCCGCGTCAATATCGTCGGGCTGTTCTCCGGCGGCCTCGTCGACGACGATTTTCTTGAACAGCTCGAATTCGCGCTGATCGGCGCCGATGTCGGCACCGCCACCGCGGCGCGGCTGATCGAAGCGCTGAAAGACCGCATCAAGCTGGACGGGCTGCAAACGCAGGAAGAAGTGCGGCGTGCACTAAGTGACGAGCTGACTGCGATGCTTGCCCCCGCCGAAGGCCGCATCGATTTTTCCAGGGCGCGTCCACTGGTGCTGATGGTGGCCGGCATCAACGGCGCCGGCAAGACCACATCGATCGGCAAGCTTGCCAAGTGGCTTTCGAATCAGCGCAAGTCGGTGTTGCTGGCGGCGGGCGATACGTTTCGCGCAGCAGCGCGCGAGCAACTCGCCATCTGGGGCGCGCGCAACGACGTCGAAGTGATTGCGCAAAGCGGCGGCGATCCGGCCGCGGTGGTGTTCGATGCGGTGACGGCCGCCAAGGCGCGCGGCGTCGATGTGTTGATTGCCGATACCGCCGGGCGCTTGCCGACGCAGCGGCATTTGATGGAAGAACTGAAGAGGGTCAAGCGCGCGCAGGACAAGGCGATGCCGGGCGCGCCGCATGAAATCGTTCTGATCATCGATGGCACCAATGGGCAAAACGCGCTCGCGCAAGTGCAGGCGTTCGACGACGCAGTCGGATTGACCGGGCTGATCGTGACCAAGCTCGATGGCACCGCCAAGGGAGGCGTGCTCGCTGCGATCGTCGAAGCCAGACGCGCGCGTCCGCTGCCGATCCTGTTCATCGGAGTCGGCGAGGCGATCGACGATCTGCAACCGTTCGTGGCGCGCGAGTTCGCAGACGCTCTGATCGGTCTTTCTTGATGCAGCTGGCTGCCGTCGATCTGGGCTCGAACAGCTTCCGGCTTGAGATCGGAAAAGTCGAAGGCTCACACGTTGCGCGGCAGGGGTACTGGAAAGAGACCGTGCGGCTGGCCGCTGGACTTGACGACAGCAACAAGCTCAGCAAGAAGGCGATCGACATCGCGGTAGAAACGCTGGCGCGCATGAACGAGCGGCTGCGCGGAATGAAGAGCGAACATGTGCGCGCAGTCGGCACACAAACGTTGCGGCAGGCGCGCAATCTTGACGAGTTCCTGCTGGAGGCACAGCACGCGCTCGGCTTCCCCATCGAAGTGATCTCCGGCCGGGAGGAAGCCCGGCTGGTGTTCGAAGGCTGCATGCACACCTTGCCGCCATCTTCCGCGCGACGCCTGGTCGTCGATATTGGTGGCGCATCGACCGAAGTCATCGTCGGCAAGGGCTTTGCGGCAGAAAACGCCGAGTCATTCAAAGTGGGTTGCGTCAACACGTCGATGCGGTTTTTCAAGGACGGCCGCATCGATCGCTCGAGCCTTAAGCGGGCGCAAGTCGCCGCCGCGGC
>CAZKNV010000058.1:0-8636 GCA_964554145.1 uncultured Burkholderiaceae bacterium | reverse complement strand
TGTCCGACGAGCAGGCCGAACAGATTCTGCAGATGCGTCTGCAGCGGCTGACCGGACTCGAGCAGGACAAGATCGTCAACGAATACCGCGAGGTGATGGATCAGATCACCGACCTGCTGAACGTACTTGCGACACCGGCCCGCATTACCGACATCATCGGCGACGAACTGCTCGCGCTGAAAAGCGAGTTCGGCGATGCACGCCGTTCGGAAATCGTGCGCAGCGCACAGGATCTGATTACCGAAGATCTGATCGCGCCCGAGAACATGGTCGTCACGCTGTCGCACACCGGCTATATCAAGAGCCAGCCGCTGGCGGACTATCGCGCGCAACGGCGCGGCGGGCGCGGAAAACAGGCGGCATCGACGCGCGAAGACGACTGGATCGATCAGCTTTTTATCGCCAACACGCACGACACGATTCTGTGCTTCTCGGACCGCGGGCGGTTGTACTGGTTGAAGGTATGGGAAGTGCCGCAGGGCCAGCGCAATGCGCGCGGCCGGCCGATCGTCAACATGTTTCCGTTAATGGAGAACGAGAAAATCACGGTCGTGTTGCCGATCAAGCAATATGACGCCGAGCACTTCGTCTTCATGGCCACCGCGATGGGCACGGTCAAGAAAACCGCGCTAACGGATTTTTCCAATCCGCGCAAGGCCGGCATTATCGCGGTCGATCTGGACGAAGGCGACTATCTGATCGGCGCCGCGATCACCGACGGCAAGCACGACGTGATGCTGTTTTCGGATGCGGGCAAGGCGGTGCGCTTTGACGAGAACGACGTGCGGCCGATGGGCCGGCAAGCGCGCGGCGTGCGCGGCATGCTGCTCGATGATGGCCAGCAGGTGATTGCGATGCTGGTGGCCGAAGACGAGCAGCAGAGCGTGTTGACCGCCACCGAGAACGGCTACGGCAAGCGCACGCCGATCACCGAGTACACGCGCCACTCGCGCGCCACGCGCGGAATGATTGCGATATCGACCAGCGAGCGCAACGGCAAGGTGGTCGCCGCTACCCTGGTGCGCAACGATGATGAAGTGATGCTGATTACCACCGGCGGCGTGCTGATCCGCACACGCGTGTCCGAGATTCGCGAGATGGGCCGCGCAACGCAGGGAGTGACGTTGATTGCGCTCGACGACGGCACTCGGCTTTCCGGTCTGCAACGCGTGGTCGAGCGCGACAGTGATGTCGTCAATGGCGACAATGGCCACGCGACTGCAATCGAACCAGGCGAGCCGGGCTCCATAGACGAACCGCCGAGTTGACGTGCCGCAGCGCGTCTACAACTTCGCATCCGGGCCGGCAATGCTGCCCGAGGAAGTGCTGCGGCAAGCCGAATCGGAAATGCTCTCATGGCACGGTCGCGGCTATTCGATCATGGAGACGAGCCATCGCAGCGAAGAATTTGTCGCGATCATGGCGGAGACAGAATCGCTGTTGCGCGAGTTGCTCGACATTCCGGCCAATTACCAGGTGCTGTTGCTGCAGGGCGGAGCGCACCTTCAGTTTGCGATGGTTCCGCTGAACCTGCTCGGCGCGCAGTTTCAAGCCGACTACCTATTGAGTGGCGTCTGGTCTGAAAAAGCGGCCGACGAAGCGCGGCGCTTTTGTAATGTCAACATCGCGGCACAGGGCACGCTCACTTCGCTGCCGGCCCCCGATCAATTGAAGTTCGACGCCGCTGCGGCGTATGTGCATTACTGCTCGAACGAAACTATAAATGGGCTCGAGTTCTCGTACGTGCCGCAAACCGGTAGCGTGCCGCTGGTAGCCGACATGTCCTCGCATTTCTTGTCGCGCCAGATCGACGTCTCGAGATACGGCCTGATCTATTCGGGGGCGCAGAAGAATTTTGGTCCCGCCGGACTAACGGTGGTCATCGTGCGCGATGATCTGGTCGGTCACTGTTCACCGCGCTGGCCTACGATGCTCGATTACCAGACGCATGCGAAACATCACTCGAACTACAACACACCGCCGACCTACTCCGTCTACATCGCCAATTTGGTGCTGAAATGGCTGCAGGCGCAAGGCGGTGTCGCGGAAATCGAGCGCCGCAACATCGACAAGGCCGCAGCCTTGTACGCGGCGATCGATGCGTCGGATTTTTATTCGAACCGGATCAGTGCGCGCGATCGGTCGCGCATGAACGTGCCGTTTTCGCTCGCGGATAATCGCTTGAACGCCGACTTCATCGCGCAGGCGCGAGAACAGGGCCTGGTGCAACTAAAGGGACATCGACTAGTTGGCAGCATGCGCGCGTCTGTTTATAACGCGATGCCGATCGAAGGAGTGAACGCGTTGATCGATGTTATGCAGTCGTTCGAGCGCCGCCATGGGTGAGCACATCGAAGACCGTCTCAAGTTGTTGCGCGACGCAATCGATGCAGTCGATGCGCGATTGATCGCCTTGCTAAACGAACGCGCTCAGCTTGCGATCGATGTTGGGAAGCGCAAACACGATGTAGGCGCACCGGTGTTTCGTCCGGAGCGCGAAGCGGAGATCCTGCATCGTGCCGCCACATCGAACCCTGGGCCGCTGTCGTCGGCCCATATCACAAACGTTTTTCGTGAAGTGATCTCTGTGTGCCGCGCGCTCGAGCGGCCGCTGACGGTGGCTTATCTCGGTCCTGCGGGAACGTTTTCCGAGATGGCGATGCAGCGCCAGTTCGGCTCCAGCGTTTCTGGCCAACCGTGCGGAACGCTGGACGAGGTGTTTCGCGCAACTGAGGCCGGCAACGCCGATCTCGCTATCGTGCCGGTCGAGAATTCCTCGGAAGGCGCCGTCAGCCGCACTCTCGATCTGCTCTTGGCAACGCCGCTCAGGATGCTGGCCGAGGTGTCAGTGTCGGTACAACACAATTTACTGACCAAGGACGGCTCGATGAACGGCGTGACGCGTGTGTGCGCACATGCGCAGGCGCTGGTGCAATGCGCAGGCTGGCTCAACCAACATTGGCCGTCGCTGGAACGGCAGGCGGTGGCGAGCAACGCCGAAGCAGCACGCGTTGCGTCCGAAGACGTGGCCGCAGCAGCGATCGCTGGCGAGCCGGCAGGGCGTCGTTATGGCCTCCGTACCGTCGCCGCACAGATTCAAGACGATACGCATAACCGAACCCGCTTCGCTGTGCTCGGCACTCGGGCAACACAGCCGTCGACGCCGCCGGCGCGCGACAAGACGTCATTAATCCTTTCGGTTCCCAACAAGGCCGGGGCCGTGTTTCACATGCTGTCACCGCTCGCCGCGCATGGTGTCTCGATGACGCGCTTCGAGTCGCGGCCGGCGCGCGTCGGGACATGGGAGTACTACTTCTACGTCGACATTGAAGGCCATGTTGAAGAGCCGAGTGTTGCTGTAGCACTTACCGAGTTGCAGCAAGCATGCGCGTTCTACAAATGCCTCGGCTCGTATCCCGCGGAGCGAACGGAAGCGCAATGAGCGCCATTGCGGCTTTACCGTATGTACGAGCGATCGCGCCTTATCAAGCGGGTAAGCCGATCGATGAGTTGGCGCGCGAGTTCGAGCTCGATCCGAAATCCATCGTCAAGCTGGCGTCGAACGAAAATCCGCGCGGCATGCCCGCGTCGGCACAACGAGCGATGGCAGAGGCAGTGTCCGAACTTGGCCGCTATCCGGACAGCAATGGCTTTGCGCTGAAGTCAGCGCTATCTGCAAGGTTCAACGTCCCGAGCGACTGGATCACGCTCGGCAACGGCAGCAACGACATTCTTGAACTTGCCGCTGCCGCGCTACTCGCTCCCGGTCGCAGTTGCGTTTACGCACAGTATTCATTCACCGTGTATGCACTTGCAACGCAGGCACGCGGTGCGCGCGCGATCGTCGCGCCGGCAAAGAATCTCGGCCACGATCTGGACGCGATGTTGTCGGCGATCGCGTCCGACACGGCATTGATCTACATCGCAAATCCAAACAATCCGACCGGAACGCATCTTCGCGCGGAGGCAATCGAAGCGTTTCTGGCCGGCGTTCCCGCGCACGTTTCCGTCGTGATCGATGAGGCTTACAACGAATACCTGCCGCCCGAGCTGCGTTTCGACAGTGCTCTATGGGTGCGTAAGTTTCCGAATCTGTTGATTGCGCGCACGTTTTCGAAGGCTTACGGGTTGGCGGGACTGCGCGTTGGCTATGGCATTGCGCAGCCGGAACTGACCGATCTGCTTAACCGCGTACGACAGCCGTTTAACGTAAATGCGGCTGCCCAGGCCGCCGCAATAGCCGCATTGAACGATGCTGAATTCCTCGATGAAAGTTACCGCCTTAACCGTAGCGGCATGGAACAACTCAGCAATGCGTTCCGCTCGATCGGGCTCGAACACGTGCCGAGCCTCGGCAACTTCGTGCTGGTCAACGTGGGCGACGCAGCGCGCGTATATCAAGAGCTATTAAAGCGCGGCGTCATCGTGCGGCCGGTCGGCAATTACGGCCTACCGGAATGGCTGCGCGTAACGGTCGGCTTGCCCGAAGAGAACTTGAGGTTCCTCGAAGCGCTGGCCGCCGCGCGCGCATGAGATTGGCGCTCATCGGCGTAGGGTTGATAGGCGGTTCGTTTGCGAGAGCATTGCGCGCAGCCGGCCAGGTCGATGTCGTCATTGGGTTTGACAGTCAACCCCAAGCCTTGAAGCGGGCGGTCGAGCTTGGCGCAATCGATCAATCCGCAGAATCGGCGGCGCGGGCGGTAGAGCACGCCGATCTGGTGATGATCGCAACGCCGGTCGGATCGATGCAGGATGTCTTGCGAGCTATTGCCCCGCATCTGGCTCCGGCTGCAATCGTCACTGATGTCGGCAGCACCAAGGCAAGCGTGATCGAGGCCGCGCGCCACGAACTCGGGCCTGCATTCGAGCGTTTTGTGCCAGGCCATCCGATCGCCGGACGCGAGCACTCGGGCGTTGAGTATTCGGAAGCGGCATTGTTCAACGACAAGCTGTTTATATGCACTCCGGTGGAGCGGACCGATGCGGAAGCGGTGCGTCAGGTCGAGGCGCTTTGGCGAAGCGTCGGCTGCCATACGGATCGCATGACGCCCGAAGAACATGACACCGTGTTCGCGGCGGTGAGCCATCTTCCGCATCTGTTGGCATTCGCACTCGTCGCGCAGATCGCGGCTGACCCCGACGCCGAACGAAAATTTGCGCTGGCCAGTGCGGGCTTTCGCGATTTCACGCGCATCGCTGCGTCGAGCCCAGCCCTGTGGAGCGATGTGTGCGTCGCGAACCGTGGTGCGCTCAGCGATGAACTCAGACAACATCGCAATCTTCTCGCAGAACTGCAACGGGCGATCGACGAATGCGATCGCGAAGCGTTGCAAAGCGTCTTCGCGCGAGCGGGTGAGAGCTTGCGTGAGCTTGAGTAGCGCTCACTAGGGCGTATTCGACTCTCTAATTTTCGTAGCGATGGCGCATGTCGGTGTGTAAGCTGTCCAACCGAATTCTGGCGGCAAGAACGGTGAAACACATTCGAGGGCTGATGGGTTGCGTGCTGGTCGCGGCCGCGATCGCACTTTTGGCCTGCGACTCACGCGGTAGAGCGTTCGAAGACCTGCGGCTTGCGCGCTTAAACGAAGGCGAATCGAGTGAGCAAGATGTACGCAAACTGTTCGGCGAGCCCGCCGCAGTGCGCGACATCACGGGCGGCAAGGGCCTGATCTATCCGCTCGGTCCCGAAGGCCCGCATACGCTATTGATGAAGCTCGATGCCAAGGGCAAGTACCAAGGGCGAGAAGATCTGTTGACGCGCGCCAATTTCGAGCGTGTCACGCGCGGGCTGAAGGAGCTCGACGTGCTGGTGATGCTCGGCCGCCCGGGACGCGCTGAAAAGTATCCGTTGAAGCAGCAATCTTCCTGGGAGTGGCGATTTCTCGATGGCCACGACACACGGCTCTTTGTTGTGACCTTCGACGCGCGCGGCACGGTTGCCAGCACGGCAGTAGAGGATGACCCGCGCCGATTCGGCGGTAGGTAACACCGGCTAGTACGGGCGGACTAGCGTCCGCTGCTGGGTGATCGATCGAAGTCGGCCGCTCGCTCGTCCTTTTTCATCCGTTCGACGCCGCGTGTCGCGAGCCGCCACATCTGCGCGTCCGCTCGTCGCGGAAGGGATTCCACTGGGCGGTATCAACGCGCTTTGTTCATTCGCTGTGGATATGCTCCGTCGCCTGGAGGGTTGTTCAATGCATTCACGCGGTTTCACGTTGGTCGAAATGCTGGTGGTGATGACGATCAGTGCGATCTTGGTCGCTGTTGCCGTGCCATCTTTTCAGTGGACGATCGCGCGCAACCGTATCTCCGATGCCACCAATCAGCTTCTTTCACATCTCGAATACGCGCGCATGGAAGCCTCGCGGCGCGGCAATGCCGTTTCATTGTGCAGGACGCTGGATGCGAACTTAGCTATGCCCGTATGCAGCAGCGCAGCCACCGCGACGGCCGACGGCAATGACTGGGCGGTTGGGTGGGTCGTGTTCGAGAAAGTGCAGCCGAACATCGACGGTTCAAACGTTGAAGTGGGGGACCAGGTGATCTTTCGTCAGCAGGCAATGGGTGCGGGCGGCGCGCGCGTGATGATTCACTCCAATTCTCCAGGGGCAGAGTTTGTGGCGTATCAGCCGCGCGGCGCCGGCGGCATCGTCGGCGGCTTTCAGACGTTTGCCATCGACTACGGCACGGTGCTAACGCCGATTTCGGCCGATCGCGCGATCACGACCATTACGCTGACCAGTGTCGCCCGCTGTATTCCAGTTTCCGCACTCGGGGCAATGCGTGTCGCGCGCACGTTGGCCGGTGTATGCCAATAGCCATGAACAATTACTCGACTTTGTATCGCCGGCTGCAGGCCGGTCTCTCGATGATCGAAGTCCTGGTGTCGCTGACGATCGTTGCGTTCGGCGTGCTAGGCCTGCTGGGCTTACAGGCAAGGGCGTTGAGTTTTCAGCGCGATTCGTTCGATCGCCGCACTGCGGCAGAGATGGTCGCTCAACTCGCCGAACGGATGCGCGCCAACCACCTGGGCGTGACCACCGGCTTGTATGCGCCTCCGACGGCTTCGTATCTTCATAGCACCACCCCGACACCCGTGGCGATCACGCCGTGTGTAACACCGACGGCTTGCACGATCACGGAACTGGCCTTTCGCGACTGGACACAGTGGATTGCGGAGTACCGGCAACGCAGCCCGGGTGCTGCTGCTTATTTGCAGTGGGTTCCGGCCGACGCACGCTCGATCACGATGTCGGTTGGGTGGCCCGAGCCGCAGCAAACTTCAGGTGTCGCTGATCCGCTATGCGCTGAAATTAGCACCCGGTTGGGGTTAGCCGCAGGCACTATTCCCGCGAACTATCGCTGCTTTACCACCGCCGTTTTCCCCTGACCCATGCCCAACATTCCCGTTGTCTCCCGCGCATCGCAAGCAGGCCGCACGCTGATTGAGCTGGTGATCGCCATGGCGATCGGCCTCGTGATCGTCATCGGCGTGTCGTCACTATATCTATCCTCGAGCGGCATTTCGCGCACTGCGAATCAGATTTCGACGGCCGAGCAAGGGGGGCAACTGGCGCTGCTGTTGATCGGCGATTCAATGAAGCGCGCTGCCTATGGCGAGATCATCGGCTCGGACTATGCGGCGCAAGGGCAGACGTTGATGGACGGCGTCCACTTGGCCGGTTGTACGGGGACAACGTTCACGGATCCGTTTCCGGCGTACGTCATGCCCCCGGGCGCACAGATGCCGCCTGATCTCAATTGCACGGTCGTCTCTGGCGGAGACTCCATTTACGTTCGGTACCAAGGGGCCCCCATCATAGCGCAAATGCTGCCAGCCGCGGCCGCGGCCATTTCGATTCGTGACTGCGGCGCAAGCCTCGGGAATCAAGACCAGGTGCTGTCTTCACTGCAGCTACGCGCCGGGTCGGGAATACAGCGTCCTATCGTGACCAACGTTTTCCGGCGTGATCCCGTTAACAACACGCTCGACTGTGCAGGCTATGGTGCGGCCGCGTTTCAGACGTTGCTGCAGAACGTCGTTGAATTCAGAGTGTTCTATCGGTTCGATGATGCGGCGTATGCCGCAGGGTCGTCGGGCGTGACCAATGCCGTTCCGTTCGGCGGTTCGATCCGCGACGCCGCGGCCATCAATGCACTGGCGGGAGCGATCGATCCCTGGAATTATGTAGTCGCCGCGATGGTGTGCTTGACCATTCGCACCGACGAAATCGGTGTCAGTACATCAACGACCAACGTTACGGCACCGACCTGTCCGAATACTGCTGCTGAAGCTGAAACCGGATTGGGTCTGGTCACCACCACCACAGATGGGCGTATCCGCCGCACCTTTTCGCAGGTGTTCACCTTGCGTAACCGCGCCACTCCGTCTCCTTCAATTCTTTAGCCATGAACAAGCCACTTAATCACGCGTTATTGAACCTCCGGATGGCGTCAGCCCAACGCATGATGGGTGTCGTGTTGCCGGTCGTGCTGGTCGTGTTGACCATCCTGACGGGCTTGGTGGTGACTCAGATCCGGCGCAGCGCAGTCGACGAACGGCTGGCGGCCAACACTCGAGAGAGCGTTCAATTGGACAGTTCAGTTCAAACCGTGCTTCGCTGGTGCGAAGCCCG
>CAZKNV010000057.1:0-8688 GCA_964554145.1 uncultured Burkholderiaceae bacterium | reverse complement strand
CAGTCACCGCAGGTAACGCCTCCGGCATTAACGATGGCGCCGCCGCGGTCGTGTTAATGGAACGCAGCGTCGCCGAAAGGCGCGGACTGAAGCCGATGGCGCGGCTGATCAGCTATGGCCATGCCGGCGTCGATCCTAAGTACATGGGCATCGGTCCGGTGCCATCGACGAAGAAAGCGCTCGAGCGCGCGGGGCTGAAGATTTCGGATCTCGATGTGATCGAAGCCAATGAAGCTTTCGCAGCGCAAGCGTGCGCAGTCGCAAAGGATCTCGGCTTTCCGGCCGAAAAACTGAACCCAAACGGTAGCGGCATCTCGCTCGGCCACCCGGTCGGCGCGACCGGTGCAATCATCACCGTCAAGGCGCTGTACGAACTCGAGCGAATCGGCGGGCGTTATGCGCTAGTGACGATGTGCATCGGTGGCGGGCAGGGGATCGCTGCGGTGTTCGAGCGGGTTTAGCTATCGTAGATAACATTTGATCTAAGCGCGCAGTGCCAGATCGTCGTCCACCAGTGACCGACTGCGATCGGCCCAAAGGTGGACCTTTGCACTGGAGGCGAGCGTGCGAAAAATCGGACTGCCAGAATTTCTGGTCAGTTATACGTGCATTTTTATGCAGTAGGACACCAGTTGTCCGGCAATCCGAGCCAAGACAGCCTTAGCTTCGACTCATTGGCGCCATCGACTGAACGTGTAGTCCTGCGCTTTCTGTGGCGCGTGGCAACCGAAGCATGCCTTCGCAGCGTCGTTGCCGACCGCGCGCTCGGTCCGTGAGTCGCCTTTAAAGCCTTCGAAACCCCAGCCCCCGGTCGACGGCCATTTGCGTGCGTCCTTGACCATGACGCCGACAACTTTGCGCGGACCTTCTTCAATGGCGCCCGCGCCGGCTTTCGCGTCGAGCAAGTCGAATACGATGACCGATCCGTTCGGGAAATTGCCGCTCTTGCGATAGCCCTCCATCGCTTTTGCATTGGCGTAGATATGGTGAATCCCGCCAAACGCGTCATAGAGCGGATGCCCCTGCTGAATCACCATGCTTTTAACATGCGTCCACTGCCTGTAGCCGTCCGGGTAGGGGACCGCCGCAGGATCGGCGGCCAAGGCCGGCGCCGCAAACAACGCGATTGCGGCCAGTGCGGTTCTCATTCTTCGCTCCTTTCGCATAAGTGCATCAGGGGCGCTATTGTTTCCATGTGATTCTCGCTTGAACAGCGGGCACCAGACGGTGCCCTGGGTACCAAACGGTGTCAGTTGATGATTTCATGTGAGAATAAAATTGAGACCACGCCGCACGTGGCGCGCATGGTCGAAGACATGGTCGGCTGCAAATGGTCGCTGGCGGTGCTGGGCCAGATTCGCGCGGGCGTGCGCCGGCCCGGAGAGATTGAACGGGCGATCGCGGGGCTGTCGAAGAAAGTAATGAACGAGAGGCTGCGTAAGCTCCAGCGCTACGGCATCGTTGAAAAACGCGTGTTCCTCGAAGTGCCGCCGCGCGTTGAGTACCGATTGACACGCTTCGGCGCAAAGTTCGCGACGCTGCTCAACGGCATCGACCGGCTGCAACGAAGCCTGGACACAGCTCGCCGAGAGGCCAGGGTATGACTTCTTTCGCTTTCTCAGTATCCCGCCGGCGGTTGCTGTTGGCATCCGGCAGCTGTGCGTGCGGGGCACTGATCGGTGCGAACGCTGCGGCGAGCGCAGGCACGCCCGAAGCGCGCCTGCGCAAACTGCTCAGTGATCGCCGTTCGTTGCGACTGATGCGCGGCGATGAACAAGTGCATGCCACTTACTGGACGGCAGACGGCGGCTATAACCGGGACGAGTATCTGAACATCTGCTGGCTGCTGCGTGACGTGCAAGCCGACCGCGTGTTTCCGATCAACCACGGCTTGCTCGACGTTTTGTGCGGTGTACAGACGTGGCTCGCTCGCATCGGTATCGATGCTCCGCTTCGCATCCATTCCGGGTTTAGGACACCAAAAACGAATCAACGAACCGAAGGCGCTGCGCTCGACTCGCGCCATATCGTGGGCAGGGCGGTGGACATCGGCGTGCGCGGCGTATCGAACGTGAGACTGGCTGGCATGGCGAGCGTGTTGGGACGAGGCGGCACCGGGCTTTATCCCGGACGCAACTTCGTTCATGTCGACACGGGCGATGAACGAATCTGGATCGACCCGCCTCGCAAAAGACCCGAGTAGCTCTACTGTTTACCGTGCGTGCGCAGCCAGGCGAGCTTCGCTGCATATAGGTCGTGGTCTCTACGGGTCACACTATTCTCCAGCGCTAGAGTCAAGTGCTTCCTGGCCGGTTCGACCTCTCCCAGCTTGTAGTTGGCGAGGGCGAGCCAGAAGTGAAATTCGGCATGGTGGTCGGCGCGCGCGACTTCTTTCGCGAACAGGTCCCTCGCCACCTTGAATTTTTCCTGCTCCATTGCCGCGAGACCGAGGTTGAAGTAATGAAACGGCGGGACAGGTTCGACCTGCGCAAGCCTGCGCAGCAGAGCCGCCGACTCCGCATCATGTCCCTGCCGAGCGAGAACCTGTGCCAGATTGGATATTGCGCGTGCATTTTCCGGTTCGCGTTCGAGAAGGTAGTTAAAGACTTTTGCCGACTGAGCTAAATCGCCACGGCGCAGGTAGATAACGCCAAGGGTGTTGTGCGAGCTAAGGAACTCCGGGTTCTGCAGAATCGCCTCGCGCGCCCAGGCGTAGGCATCGTCCGACCGCCCCTCGACCAGCGCTTCGACCGCCTTGTTGTTCATGTACATGGCAACGACCGTTTCCTCTTGAATGTCGCGCACGCGCAGTCCGCGCAAACTTTCCGCGGGTAAAAAATCGATCGTTAGCGAGCTGGCGGATCCCATCGCGCCCGCATCGATCAATCTTCTGTCGAGCGTCACATTGACATGGCCGCTCCGCACGAGGAGATTGCCGCTGCGACTCCAGGTTTCCTCCAGATAAGCGCTTTGATATCGGACCTTCAATCCGAGCTCTTTCGCAAACGCGGCGGTCATGATGACCAGCGACAGGCAGTTTCCGGCGCGCGCGCCGAATGCCTGCGAAGCATTGCGGGTCATGCTTGCGTCGTACTGCAGCTTTAGCTGATCCCTTTGGTAAAGGGCACTGATCAGGCCCTGCTGCAGACCCATCAAGCGTAGTTGACCGGTGATCTCCGTCCTCAAATAGCGCTTCATGCTGCCGCTCAACGCAAACACATCGTCCGCGATGATTCGCTCGGAAGGTGCGGAAAACAGGTCGTCCTTAAACAGGAATTCCGGTGGCTGTGCGCGCTGCTGCTGCGGGCTGGCGCACGCTGCCAGCAATACGCAGACAAGAGCTAGCCAATTGCGCATTCGGTTTCCCCTTCTTGTGCAGATACCGACCAAGGCAGAACTACGATAAGCATATCGCGATGGCACTAATTTGCTGTGCTCGCAAACCAGTTAAGTACACCATCCAAACCGGCGTAATGCAGCGCGTAAGTCGTTTGCTTGCGCACTACCGGCTTCGCGCAGTACGCAACCGAGAGTCCGGCGAGTTTCAGCATCTTTAGATCGTTGGCTCCGTCGCCGAGCGCGATTGCCCTGGCGGTTGGGCAGCCAAGTTGCGCACAGACATCGCGCAGCGCCTGTGCCTTGCCTTCGGCGTCGACGATTTCGCCGCCGTCAGCCCCGGTGACACGGCCAGTCAGCTTGTCGTCGACGATTTCGATTGCGTTGGACTGTGTGTAGTCGAGCGCGAGCCGTTGCTGCAGGCGTTCGGTGAAAAACGTGAAGCCGCCCGATACGAGCAGCGTTTTCAGGCCTGCACTTTGCGCCGCTTTCACCAGACGTTCAGCGCCCGGGTTCAGGCGCAGCTTGTCGTCGTAGACGCGCTGCAGCGCCGATGCGTCGAGCCCGGCAAGTAGCGCAACACGACGGCGCAGGCTTTCCTTGTAGTCCGCGACCTCGCCGTGCATTGCAGCTTCAGTGATTGCTGCAACCTCCGCGCCCTTGCCGGCCACTTTGGCGAGCTCGTCCACGCATTCGATGTTGATCAGCGTCGAATCCATATCCATCGCGAGGACGCGAAAGTCCGAGAGGGCGAGATCGGGATCGACGAACGCAGCGTCGAGCTTCCAGTAATCGGCCAATCCCCTGACCCCTTTGCGAGTCTCGGCGTCATCAGTCACCGAGGTGCAGCGCGCGAATTTTCCATCGGTCGTGATGCGCTCGGGTGAGCAAACCACTTTAAATGTGTCGAGCGACTCGGGCGACAACGTTGGGCCTTGGATTACCAGATCTTTCATCGAGTGAAGTTTAGGTTACTGACATCGGCGGCAGCGCACGCTACCGTCGCCACTATGAAGTCGCTTCGCTTTGAATCCAAGCCTGATCCGACCGACGCCGATGTCGAGTTGATCGATCGCGGTTTGCACAGCTACAACGAGCGATCCGCCGATCTTGCTGCGATCCGCCGCTTCGCGTGTTACGCGTGGAACGCCGATGGCACGCTTGCCGGCGGTGCGCTTGCGCGCTGGTGGGGTGCAGCGTGCGAGTTGCTGCAGCTTTGGGTGGATGAGCCGCTGCGTCGCCAGAGGGTCGGCGCTTCACTGATGCAACGAGTCGAAGCGTTGGCGATCGAGCGTGGTTGTCGCTTGATCTATCTGGACACGTTCAGCTTCCAGGCGCCGGAGTTCTACTACCACCTGGGCTATGAGACGGCATGCAGGCTCGACGGATTTCCCAACGGCGGATCGAAGTTCATCCTGCGCAAAACGCTGATCAGCCGATCGTCTTGAACACTTCGCGCAGCCGTTGCAATCGCGCATCCAGATTCGGCGTCTTTTCTTCGATTCGCAACCGTTCGGGCCCCGCGAGTCGCATCGTTTTCGAGCGCTGCATCAGTTGGATCAGCTTCGCGGTATCGAACGGCGGATTCGGAACGAACTGGATCACGATCGCATCAGCCGACGCGTCGATTTTCTTGACACCGAGTTTTTCCGCGATCAGTCGGAGCCGATGCGTTTCGATCAGCGCCCTGGCGGCATCGGGCAGCTTGCCGTAACGGTCGACCAGTTCTTCCTGCCGCCCGATCAGTTCGTCTTCGTCATCGGCCGACGCCAGTTTCTTGTACATCGACAGCCGCTGATGGACATCGTTGACATAGTCGGTCGGCAGCAGCGCGGGAACGTGCAGATTGATTTCGGTCACCGCCTGCAGGGGCGAGAGCAGATCGGGCTCTCGCCCCGATCGCAATGCACGCACCGCCGCGTTCAGCATCTGCGTGTACAAGTCGAAGCCGACCTCCTGCATGTTGCCGCTCTGGCTTTCGCCGAGCACTTCACCGGCGCCTCGGATTTCGAGGTCGTGCATTGCCAGATAAAAACCGCTGCCGAGCTCTTCGAGGTTCTGAATCGCTTCAAGCCGCTTTTCGGCGTTCTTCGTCAGGCCGCCGGCGTCGGGCACCATCAGGTACGCATACGCCTGATGATGCGAGCGGCCGACTCTGCCGCGCAATTGATGCAGCTGCGCCAGCCCGAATTTATCCGCGCGATGGATGATGATGGTATTCGAGGTGGGCACGTCGATGCCGGTCTCGATGATCGTCGTGCATAACAGCAGGTTAAACCGTTGCTGATAAAAATCGCGCATCACGCGTTCAAGCTCGCGCTCCGGCATCTGGCCATGCGCAATTTCGACACGCGCTTCGGGTAACAGCTCCACCAGCCGCGCGCGACGGTTCTCGATCGTCTCGACCTCGTTATGCAGGAAGTACACCTGCCCGCCGCGCTTCAGCTCGCGTAGCACCGCTTCGCGGATCAGCGATGCGCTTTCCTTACGCACGAAGGTCTTGATTGCAAGCCGGCGCTGCGGCGCAGTGGCGATGACCGAAAATTCGCGAATGCCCTCGAGCGACAGCGCCAAGGTGCGCGGGATCGGCGTCGCCGTCAACGTCAGTACATCGACTTCGGCGCGCAGCGCCTTCAGTCGCTCTTTTTGCCGCACACCGAAGCGATGCTCTTCGTCGATGATGACCAGCCCAAGCCGCTCGAAGTTGATCGTCTCGGTCAGCAGCTTGTGCGTGCCGATCACGATATCGATCGCGCCGGCGTTGATGCCCGCCACCGACGCTGCAATTTCCCTGCTTGAACGAAACCGCGACAGCTCCGCAATCAGTATCGGCCAGGCCGCGAAGCGATCGCGAAACGTCTGCATATGCTGCTCCGCGAGCAACGTTGTCGGGCATAAAACCGCGACCTGCTTGCTGTCGGCGACCGCCGCAAACGCAGCGCGCAACGCAACCTCTGTTTTGCCGAAGCCCACATCGCCGCACACCAATCGATCCATCGGAAAGCCGGCCTTCATGTCCATTAGCACGGCTTCGATCGCGGCTTGCTGATCGGGCGTTTCCTCGAACGGGAAGCCTTCGGCAAAAGCTTCGACATCGTGTTGCTCGAATCCGAACGCATGCCCCTTGCGCGCGGATCGCACTGCATACAGGTTGAGCAGCTCGGCAGCTGTATCGCGGACCTGCTTGGCGGCCCTGCGGCGCGCCTTGTCCCAATCGCCGCTGCCGAGCTGATGCAATGGCGCGGCGTCCGGATCAGCGCCGGAGTAGCGGCCGATCAGGTGCAGTTGCGCGACCGGCACATACAGCTTGGTTTGATTGGCATACTCGAGATGCAGGAACTCGGTCGGGCCATCGCCCAAATCGATCGTCTGCAATCCCAGATAACGGCCGATACCATGCTCGACGTGCACGACCGGATCGCCAACTCTGAGTTCCGCGAGGTCGCGGATCATCGCTTCGACGTTCGACGCGCGCTCGCGCTGCCTGCCGCGCAGCCGGCGCGGGCTGGCTGCGTAAAGCTCCGTCTCGGTGACGACGGCGATGCGCTGATCGCGCAGCGCGAAGCCTTCGTGTAGCGGCGCTATACCGAGGCTGACCTTCGCATCGGACGCGGCAAAGGCGCTGAAGTCCGCGTTATCGGCGAACGGCAGCCGATACTCGTTCAGCATCTGTGAAATCGTTTCCCGGCGGCCGGCGGAATCGGCGACGATCAGCACTCGGCCATTCTCGTTGCCGACGAATTCATCGACGAACCCGCGCAGGCGGCTGATCGGATCCTCGGCGCGGCGCTCGATGGCAAGCATCGGTAGCGCTTCGAAACTCTCGTGTGTTCCCTCGCCGAACGCAATGCGCCCGTATTCCTTGGCGCACGAGAAGAACCCTTCCGCGTTAAGGAACAGATCGGCAGGCGGCAGTATCGGGCGCGTCACATCGCGCGATAAGAATCGATGACGCTCGCTGGTCTCGTTCCAGAAGCGGGAAATCGCCGCTTCAATCGGCCCGTGCAATGCCAGCACGCTGGACGACGGCAAGTAATCGAACAGCGTCGCGGTTTCGTCAAAAAACAGCGGCAGGTAATACTCAATGCCCGCTGGCGCCATACCGTTGCCAATGTCCTTATAGACACTCGACCGGCTCGGATCGCCTTCGATGCGCTCGCGCCAGCGACGGCGAAACGCCTGCCGCGCCGCTTCGTCGATCGGAAACTCGCGCCCCGGGAGCAGCCGCACTTCGGGCACCGGATACAACCCGCGCTGTGAGTCCGGGTCGAAAGTGCGAATCGTCTCGAGTTGATCGCCGAACAGATCGAGTCGGTACGGCAGCGCCGAGCCCATCGGAAACAGATCAATCAATCCGCCGCGGATGGCGAACTCGCCCGGCGCGACGACTTGCGATACATGCTGATAACCGGCGAACACCAGTTGCGCGCGCAGCGGTTCGGCGTCGATCCTCTGGCCTTGCTTGAAAAAGAACGTGTAGCCGGCGACGTACTGCGAAGGCGCCAGCCGGTACAGCGCAGCGGTCGCAGGCGCCACCAGGACGTCGATCTGAGATTGTGTTTGACTCAACTGATACAGCGTCTCCAGACGCTCGGATACCAGGTCCTGATGCGGCGACAACGTGTCGTATGGCAGGGTTTCCCAGTCCGGCAGCGGACGCACCGTCAGCGACGGATCGAAGTATCGAATCTCGTCGACCAGGCGCTGCGCATCGAGCGCATCGGCAGAAATCACGACCAGCAGGCGCTGCGCGGTGCGCGCGTCTGCCGCCAGTTGCGCGAGCAGCAACGCGTCGGCCGAACCGGGGGGGCGGGCGCGGGCGAAACGGGTCCCTGCAGACGGCAAGGTCCGCGCCGTTGTGCCCGTCGATGCTGACTCGGGCGTGATGATTAAAACTTCTTCGTTCACAAAAAAAGCGGCAGCCGCGTGTATCGCAAATGCGCGCAAGCTGCCGCAACTCGATCGTTATTATACGAAGCGTTCGATGTAGATCGTGTGCTGTGCCAAAACCTCTTCGATATATCGCGTTGATTCCGGCCGCGGGCGTGGGCACCCGTGTAGGTTACGGCGTTCCCAAGCAGTATCTGCGCCTGGGCGAGCGCACGGTGCTCGAACACTCGATTGACGCGATGCTGGCCGATGGGCGAATCGATCGAATCTTCGTCATTGTCACGCCATCCGATGACCGATGGCAGTCAATCGCGGTTGATGCCGAGCGTGTCGAGTTTCTGCCGGTCGGCGGCGCGTCGCGTGCCGAAAGCGTACGCAATGGGCTGGTCGCGATCGCGGCCCGCACTCGGGATGACGATCGCGTGCTGGTGCACGACGCGGCACGGCCGTGTCTTGCCGCAG
>CAZKNV010000056.1:0-8872 GCA_964554145.1 uncultured Burkholderiaceae bacterium | reverse complement strand
ACACTGACGTTCTCGTGTGTGGCGGAGGTGCGGCCGGCGTCGCCGCGGCGGTAACGGCCGCGCGGCGGGGACTTCGTGTGACGCTGGTCGAGCGATATGGATTCTGCGGCGGTGGCGCCGTGGCTGGAATGTCCGGGACCGTGTGCGGTCTGTACGCAGCGACCGACGACCGCAGTGCGTCGCCCGAGCAGGTCGTGTTCGGCTTTGCCGGCGAGTTCGTGCGGCTGCTCGAATCCAGGGGCGGCGTCACGCCGCCTGTGCGGTACGGCAAGACCTACACGCGTGTGCACGATCCGCTGATGTGGCGCGAGGCGGCCGATCATCTGCTGCTCGATGCCGGTGTGCACGTGCTGTTTCACGCAGTGATCGTCGGCACTTTGCTGGACGGTGACCGGATTGATGGCGCCGTGGCCTGGTCGAAACAAGGGCCGATCGAACTGCGAGCGAAGATCACGGTCGACGCGAGCGGAGACGCCGATCTGGTGGCGATGTCCGGCTTTCCTTCGTTCGTCGGCGACCAGGGGCGCGTGCAGAATCCGACGATGATCTTTCGCATCGGCGGCGTGGACACGGCGCGTTTCCTCGCCACCTACGGCACCGACACGATCATGCCGGAGACGGTCAGCGAGCTGCTTCGAACGAAAAACGGCAACGGCTATTTTCTGCCGCGCGCCAAGATATGGCTGTTCACGACGACGCGTCCGAACGAGCTGCTTTGCAACTGCACGCGCATCGTCGGCGCCGACGGCCGTGAGCTCAACACGCTGTTCGCGCGCGACTTCACCGACGCCGAGCTCGAAGGCCGCCGCCAGGTGCGCGAGTACGCGCGGTTCTTCCGTGATCATCTGGCCGGCTGCGAGCGCTCGTACGTCGTCGATACCGGCACCCAGGTCGGCGTTCGCCAGACGCGGCAGGCGCAAGGCGTCGCCACGCTTGCCAATGCCGACATTCTTGCCGGCCGTAAATTTCCCGATGCGATCGCACGTTCGCCGTGGCCGATCGAGCTGCACACCGGCGCGAAGCCGCGCGTCGAGTGGCTGCTCGAGGACTGGTACGAGATCCCGTTCGGCTGCTTCGTGCCGCAGCGTGGCGAAGGACTGCTGATCGCGGGCCGATGCCTGTCCGCCGAGCATGAGGCCGTCGCCTCGGCACGCGTCACCGCACAGTGTTTTTCGTACGGGCAGGCGATCGGCCATGCCGCTGCCATGTGTATCGACTCGCGCACCGCGCCTCGCGTGCTTGACGGCCGCGATGTGCGCGACCGACTTGACCGCGACGGCGCGCAATTGAGCGTCGCCGCTCACGCATGAAAGGAGCTTCACGATGACTCCGGAACAAATCCTCGCAATCGCACCCCGCATCTTGAGCCAGTCGCAACGCGAGTTCTATTTTCGCGAGGGCTACCTGCTTGCCGAAAAGATCATCGGCGACGACTGGCTGCGCAAACTTCGCGCAGCGACCGAAGAGATGGTCGAGCGATCGCGCACGGTGACGAAATCCGACAAGATCTTCGACCTCGAGCCGACCCATCGTGCAGAATCACCGCGCTTGCGCCGCGTTTCGAATCCGGTCGAGCAGCATCCGGCCTTCTGGGATTACCTTACTCAATCGCCGCTCGGCGACATCGTGGCGGACCTGGTCGGTCCGGACGTCAAGTTTCATCATTCGAAGCTCAACTACAAGTGGGCGCAGGGCGGCGAAGAGGTCAAATGGCATTACGACATCAGCTTCTGGCCGCACACGAACTATTCGCCGCTGACCGTCGGCACCTATCTCTATGACTGCGGCATGGAAAATGGCCCGCTCGCAGTGCTGCCGCGGAGCCACGAGCTCGATCCGATGCTGTCGCAATACGACAAGCGCGGCAACTGGACCGGCTGCCTGAGCGATGAGGACGTGGCGAAGCTCGACATCGCAAAGGCCGTGTATCTGACCGGCCCGGCGGGCTCGCTGACGATTCACAACTGCCGCACCTTGCATTCGTCGCCGCGCAACATGTCGGATACGGGTCGGCCGCTTGTGCTCAATACGCTGACGTCGGCCGACGCGTTTCCGTACACCGTGAACCCGATCCGCCCGAAGCACGACCAGACGATCATCCGCGGCGAGCGCGCGTTATGGGCGCATCACGACCCGCGGCCGTGTCTGCTGCCGCCGGACTGGTCGGGAGGCTATACGTCGATCTTCGCGCTGCAGCAGGAAGAAAGCGAGGAAGCAGCGCTGGGCGCGATGTAGCCACCTGTGTGCCCGAGCGCCGTGATCCGATGATGCACAACAGCCTTGCTGCCTTCAGCGTGGTAGCAATATCGCTCGCCAACAGCGCCTGCGCGTTGGAAGTCGAGCGCGCCGACTACGTTGTGCGGTCCGACATCGTTGTTCGCGCACTGACATTGATCGATACGCCGTATCGCTACGGCGGATCGACTCCGGACGCTGGTTTCGATTGCAGCGGCCTCGTTCGATACGTGTACAACACCGTGGCCGCGCGCCAACTGCCGCGCCGTTCGGAAGACATCGGCAAACTCGGCGAGCCGATCACCCGCTCGCAACTCGAGCCGGGCGATCTGGTTTTCTTCAACACGCTGCGCCGCGCCTACTCGCACGTGGCGATCTATATAGGCGACGGCCGGTTCCTGCACGCGCCGGCGCGCGGCGGTCGGGTGCGGATCGAGGCGCTTGATGATCGTTACTGGCAGGCTCGGTTTAACGGTGCACGGCGAATGTTGGGCGCCATTCCCAACCAAACGCCGCGAGCCGCGCTTCGTGTGCAGTCGTCGCCGGCATCGCCAATCGACGAAGGCACTGTCATTCGGCCCTGAGCACCCGGGGTCCTTGTAACTCCTTGTTTTCGCGTCATCCGTAAGAGTTAATGAGAATCATTTGCATTTGAGAATAGATTGCGATAACGTCCACCTATCCGCTTGCAACCCCATGGAATAGGTGCCTCGATGAATCGAATAAAAACTCCCCGGCGTCTCGCCGAGAGATGTCTGCAGCGCGGCATGCAGTTCGCCGTGCTCGCGGGAATCGCCGCCGCGCTGGCTGCGCCGCTGCAAAGCCGGGCTCAGGAAAAAGTGCTGAATCTGTATTCCGCCCGGCACTATCAGACCGATGAGGCGCTGTACTCGAATTTCACCAAGCAAACCGGCATCAAGATCAATCGCATCGAAGCAGGTGATGAGCAACTGCTGCAGCGATTAAAGGCGGAAGGCGCGAACAGCCCGGCCGATGTGCTGTTGCTGGTCGATGCGGCTCGGCTCTGGCGTGCTCAGATCGACGGCCTGTTTCAGCCGATCGACTCGAAAGTATTGAACGAGCGGATCCCTGCGAATCTGCGCTCGAACGACGGCACGTGGTACGGTTTTTCTACTCGCGCGCGCGTGATCGTTTACGACAAGGCGAACGTGAAGCCGCAGGAAGTCGATACTTACGAGGAGCTTGCCGACCCGAAAAACAAAGGCAAGGTCTGCACACGCTCGGGCTCTCACCCCTACAACCTGTCGCTGATCGGCTCGATGGTCGAGCGCCTCGGTGAAGCGAAAGCTGAACAGTGGGCCAAGGGCATGGTCACCAACATGGCACGACCGCCGCGTGGAGGCGACACCGACCAGATCAAGGCGGTCGCGGCCGGCGAGTGCGGTGTTGCAATCGCCAACAGCTACTACTGGGTGCGGCTGATGCGCTCGTCGGATCCGAAGGATAAAGAGGTTGTCAGCAAGGTCGGCTTCGTCTGGCCGAATCAATCGGCAGCGGGTACGCACGTCAATATCTCCGGCGGCGGCGTGGCAAAGAATGCTCCGAACAAGGCCAATGCCATCGCGTTCCTCGAGTATCTGTCGAGCCCGTCGGCGCAGACTTATTTCGCCAATGGCAACAACGAGTTTCCGACGGCGAAAGGAACGACGCTGAACAATCCCGCGCTGACTTCGCTCGGCAAGTTCAAGCAGGAGGAAGTTGCGGTTTCGACCATCGGCAAGAATCAGATTGCCGCGCAACGCATCCTGGATCGTGTTGGATACAAGTAATCCTGACTAAATAGGAGCGCGTACACAGAGTCCTCCCTGACCCGGTAGCCAGCAGGCGCGTATTCCATCTTGTTCTCTGGCGCGACCAATAAAATTGGGCATGGCGTCGTTCCCTGCTCGGCACCGGCTCGGTAGCTCTCGGCTTGCATGTGCGCTCGTCGTGCTCTCCGCACTGGCCGGCTGCATGACACAGCGGGTCGCGAACTTCGACGCTGCGACCCTGGCCGATGCGATGGCACAGCGGCCAATTGTCCTGCTCGGCGAGGTTCATGACAATCGAACGCAGCACGAGCTGCGTGTTGCAGCGCTGCGGCGTTTGCTGGCCGGCGGCGCGCGGCCTGCGCTTGCGTTCGAACAGTTCGACCGCGAGCGTCAGGGGGATCTCGATCGCGCGCGGACCGAAGTGTTGCCGCCGGGCCTTAGTCGCGCAGATCATCTGATCGCGCAAACCGGCGGCTTACCCGGTTGGAACTGGAGCCTGTATCGGGCGTACCTGCAACTGGCGCTCGATCACGACCTGCCGATTGTGGCCGCGAATTTGTCGCGCGCCGATGCGATGCGCGTCGCGCAGCACGGCTTCGGTGCGGCGCTCGATGCGAAACTGCAGGCAGCCCATCGCCTTGATCAACTGCCCGCCCACTTCCTGGCCGCGCACGAACGAGCGATCGATATGGGCCATTGCCGACTGATGCCGCCCGCAATGCTGCCCTCACTGGCACGGGGGCAAATTGCGCGAGACCTTACGCTCGCACAAGCGATCCGGCCGCACTTCGGGCGCGGCGTGGTGCTGTTGGCCGGGAACGGCCATGTGCGCAACGACATCGGAGTTCCGTTTTTCCTGACCGCTGCCGAGCGGGCACGCACGATCACGATCGCCTTACTCGAAATGGGCGGCGAAGGTGAAACGGAAATGCACTTCGACGTCATCTTGCTGACGCCGGTGCAGCCACGTGAGGATCCGTGCGCTTCGTTGCGCAAGCGCGCTGGCGGCGATTGAAGCCTTTGTCCGCTGCAACATCCATTCGCCACACTCCTCCGTACCAGGGTCAGCACGGCCAAGCGCGCATCGCTCGATGCGCAAACCGCTGCTTAGATCAATCAAACAGGAGAAAACCATGCACTCGAAGAAACTCACTCGTCTCGCGCTCGCCCTTGCCTTGTCGATATCGAGGTGACTGCTCTCGCGCAAGTCACGGTCGGTGGTGCGCCGATGTATGCCAACAAGGACATCATCGACAATGCCGTCAACTCGAAGGATCACACGACGCTGGTCGCTGCCGTCAAGGCAGCAGGCCTGGTCGATACGCTGAAAGGCGCGGGACCGTTCACCGTGTTTGCGCCGACCAACGCTTCATTTTCTGCATTGCCCGCGGGCACAGTCGACAATCTGCTGAAGCCCGAGAGCAAGGCGCAGCTGACCAAGGTGCTGACGTATCACGTAGTGCCGGGCAAGCTGGATTCGGCAGCGCTTGCCAAGCAGATCAGCGCAGGTGGTGGCAAGGCCAACCTGAAAACGGCGGCAGGCGGAACGTTGACCGCATCGGGTAGTGGCAAGAACATCACGGTAACTGATGAGGGCGGCGGCACGGCCAAAGTCACGATCGCCGATGTCAATCAATCCAATGGCGTGATTCACGTGGTAGATAAGGTTCTGCTGCCGAAGTAAAAAGCGTCGATTAACCGCCGCGCTCTTTTAAGGAGCGCGGCGTTTCCTTGCGCTACCGCCGCTAACATCGGGCTGATGGAAAAACCGCTCGATGTTTTGATCATCGGCGCCGGCCATAACGGTCTGACGTGCGCGTGCTATCTGGCTGCTGCCGGGTTGAGCGTTCGCGTGGTCGAGCGTCGTGGTGTTGTGGGCGGCGCCGCCGTCACGGAAGAGTTCTATCCCGGCTTTCGCAACTCGACCGCAAGCTATACGGTGAGCCTGCTGAACCCGCAGGTGATTCGCGATCTGAAGCTGGCACAGCACGGTTTACGCATCATTGAGCGGCCGTTCTCGAATTTCGTGCCGCTGGTCGATGGGCGCTATCTGAAGTTCGGCGGTGATGTTGCGCAGACAAACGCAGAGGTGACGAAGTTTTCGCAGCGTGACGCCGAAAGGCTTCCGGCGTTCTATGCGCGGCTGGATCGTCTGGCCGATCAGTTGCGACAGTGGGTTCTGCAATCGCCTCCGAATCTTGGCGGCCCGCTGGTCGTCGAAGGATGGCGTGATCTGGTCGCAGCGGCAAAGTTGCTACTGCAAATGGGACGTCTGCCGAAACAAGGACAGCGCGATCTGATCGATGCATTTACCAAGAGCGCCGGCGACTGGCTCGACTCATGGTTCGAGTCCGAGCCGCTGAAAGCCGTGCTCGGCTGGGATTCGATCGTGGGTAATTATGCGAGCCCTCACGCGCCGGGCTCGGCGTATGTGCTGCTGCATCACTGCTTCGGCGAGGTCAACGGCAAGCGTGGCAAATGGGGCCATGCCGTCGGCGGCATGGGAGCGATCACGCAGGCGATGGCCAGCGAGGCGCGCGCGCGCGGCGTGCGGATCGACGTCGATGCGCCGGTGGCGCGGGTAGTCGTTGACGATGGGCGCGCTATTGGCGTTGAGTTGAAATCTGGCGAAGTCGTGCGCGCGCGCGCGGTCGCTGCCAATGTCACACCGAAGCTGCTGTATCAAAAGCTGGTCGACTCGTCCGCGCTCCCTGACGACTTTGTCGAAGCGATCAACCGTACGAAGTATGGCTCGGGCACCTTTCGCATCAATGTTGCGTTGTCGGAGTTGCCGGACTTTTCTGCGTTGCCCGGCACGATGCCGCAGCCGCATCACGCCAGCGGCATTCTCTTCGCCCCGTCGCTCGCCTACATGGATCGCGCGTGGCATGACGCGGTAGCGCACTCGTACTCACGCGAGCCGGTCGTCGAGATGTTGATCCCAAGCGTCGTCGACGACTCGCTGGCGCCAAAGGGCGCGCACGTTGCCAGTCTGTTTTGTCAGCAGTTCGCGCCGACTGCCGATTGGTCAGCGCTGAAAGAGCCCGCAGTGCAGACGATCTTCGATGTCGTGCTGGGTTACTGCCCGAACTTCCGTGCATCACTGCTCGGCTATCGCGCTTTATCGCCGGCCGATCTTGAAAGTGAATTCGGCTTGACCGGCGGCGACATCTTCCACGGCCAGCTATCGCTCGATCAATTGTTCTCGATGCGGCCGGTGCTCGGCTACGCGCGCTATCGCGGCCCGATTGCCGGGCTTTATCACTGCGGTTCGGGCGCGCACCCGGGCGGCGGCGTGACCGGCGCTCCCGGACATAACGCTGCACGAGAAATCATCCGCGACTTGAAGTAAATCGGGGTCAGACCCCGATTATTTTTGCACCCCGATTATTTTTGCAGCCCCACAGTCAATTCCACATTGCCACCGGCGGCGGCGGTGTTGATCGTCACCGCCCGCTCGGCGCAAAAGCGTTGCAGATAGTGCGGCCCGCCGGCCTTGGGGCCGGTGCCCGACAATCCTTCGCCGCCGAACGGCTGGCTGCCGACTACGGCGTCGATGATGTTTCGATTGACGTACAGATTGCCAACTCTTGCACGCTGGATCACGTGCTCGACTCTTGCATCGAGCCGAGTGTGCAAACCCATTGTCAACCCATAGCCGGTTGCATTGATTGCATCGATCACTCGATCCAGATCGTGCCGGCCGTAGCGAACTACGTGCAGTATCGGCCCGAAGTTTTCGCTCTCGAGATCACCGATCGTGTCGATTTCGTAAGCAATCGGCGCAAAAAAATGACCGTTCATTCCAGCCGGCAGCTCACATTCGTATATCCGCTTGCCGTACGCGCGCAGCCAATCGCGATGTTGCTGCAGCAATGCGAGCTGTTCAGCGTCGATCACGGGGCCGATATCGGTGAGCGGATCGGCCGGATCGCCGATGATCAATTCGCCCATTGCGCCGGCGATCATTGCCGTCATCGTATCCGCCACGTCGCTTTGAACGAACAGCACGCGCAACGCCGAGCAACGTTGTCCGCACGAGCGAAACGCGCTGCTGACGACGGCGTCCGTCACCTGTTCCGGCAGCGCACTCGAGTCGACGATCATCGCGTTCTGCCCGCCGGTTTCGGCGATCAGCACGCCGACCGGCGAGTCGCGCGCGGCGAGTGCACGAT
Source organism: uncultured Burkholderiaceae bacterium (assembly GCA_964554145.1). Classification (GTDB taxonomy): domain Bacteria; phylum Pseudomonadota; class Gammaproteobacteria; order Burkholderiales; family Burkholderiaceae_F; genus JACCZX01. The sequence continues at coordinate 690 of CAZKNV010000056.1, read as the reverse complement.
TGATCGCGCGTGCTGTTGCAATCGACCCGGTGAATGCAACCCCGGCAATTCGCGGGTCCGACGTCAGCGTGCGGCCGATGGCCTCGCCGCCGAGAGTCAACTGCAATACCTCGCGTGGCACACCGGCGTCATGCATCAGTTGCACCGCGCGAAACGCGATCAGCGGTGTCTGCTCGGCGGGCTTGGCGACGACGCTGTTTCCGGCGACCAATGCAGCAGCGATCTGTCCGCCGAAAATTGCCAGCGGAAAATTCCACGGACTGATGCAGACGAATACTCCGCGTCCGGCCAGCCGCAACTCGTTCGACTCGCCGGCAGGCCCGGGTAGCTCCTGTACGCGCATCTGCTTCCGGCCGAGGGCAGCGTAATAGCGGCAGAAATCGATGGCTTCGCGCACCTCCAGATGAGCATCGAGCATCGTGCGGCCGGCTTCGCGCACGATCAGTGCGGCGAGCTCGTCGTGCGTCGCCTCCCATGTGTCGGCGACGCGATCGATGATTGCTGCGCGCGCATCGACGCCGAGCGCATCCCATTTGTGCATCGCAGACTGCGCATTTGCTATCGCAGTTGCCGCATTCGCGGCCGTCGCCTCGACTACGGAGCCGACCGACTGGTCGCGCCGTGCCGGACTGTGGACGGCAACCGGCGCTGCATGCGTGCCCGCACCATTGATCAACGAAGTAGCAGCTA
>CAZKNV010000055.1:0-9009 GCA_964554145.1 uncultured Burkholderiaceae bacterium | reverse complement strand
TCAACTACCTGCTCTCGTCGCACGTATGGCGGCAGGACCACAATGGATTCAGCCATCAGGACCCGGGTTTCATCGACGTCGTCATCAACAAGAAGGCCGGCGTCGTGCGCGTGTATCTACCGCCCGATGCCAACAGTCTGCTGTCGGTGACCGATCATTGCCTGCGCAGCCGCAACTACGTCAACGTCATCGTCGCGGGCAAGCAGCCCGAGCTGCAATGGCTGGACATGGATGCCGCCATCAAGCATTGCACAGCCGGGGCCGGAATCTGGAAATGGGCCAGCAACGACCAGGGTACTGAGCCCGATGTGGTGATGGCCTGCTGCGGCGACGTGCCGACACTCGAGACGCTCGCTGCGGTCGAAATTCTGCGGCAGCAGTTGCCGGAGCTGAAGATTCGCGTCGTCAACGTGGTGGACCTCATGACGCTGCAGTCGCAAAGTGAGCATCCCCACGCACTGAGCGACGGCGACTTCGATGCTCTGTTCACCCGAGATAAGCCCATCATCTTCGCGTTTCACGGCTATCCGTGGCTGATCCATCGGCTGACGTATCGCAGGACCAATCACCCGCAGTTGCACGTGCGAGGGTTCAAGGAAGAGGGCACGACCACGACCCCTTTCGACATGGCGGTGCTCAATGATCTGGATCGCTTCCATCTGTGCGGCGATGTGATCGACCGCGTGCCGGGGCTGGCCGGACGCGCCGCGCACGTCAAACAGCATCTTCGCGACAAGCTGCTGGACCACAAGGCCTACATCGAAAAACACGGCGAAGACATGCCGGAGATTCGCAATTGGAAATGGGGTGCCGCATCGGGCGCATCGCACGCATGAGCGGAGATCTTCCGCAGGTCAGCTGGGCCCGCGGCTCGGCGCGCGCTCGAAGCCAGATGAGAAGCGACTCGCCAGCAATCGGGTTGATTGGGTTCGGGCGCTCCTTGGAGACGTCGAACTTGTCTGTCATGAACCTAATGACGCGTGCCATTTGGCCGACGTACCGAGGTCTGCTCTCTGGCGATTCTCACACCGAGTGCGGCGGCGGCTGCATCTGGCCGATGGCACTCGAACCCTCACCGCGCACGCGACTTCTTCCCTTTGTCCTCGGGTGTCACGAATCCGATGGGTCGCTTTGGCGGGTCGGGCGGCGCCATGAGCTCTCGCAATGCATCAAATACCTGCTTGAGCTGATTTCGAGTGTTACGGCTGAAGGTGTCTTGCTTAAGCGCAAGGGCCTCCGTTTTTTGTTCCAAGTCGTCCAGTCGCTTAGCGAGTTCGCGGTGGCTGCCCGCCAACTCTCTCAGCTGAATGAATGCTCGAACGACGTAGACCGAGACTTCCACAGCGCGCGGCGCGTTAAGTACGGTGGCCGCCATGATGGCGCCGTGCTCCGTGAAGGCTAAGGGCAGCTTCCGACGACCGCCCCAACTTGATGTCGCAAATTGCGACTTCAAGTTGGCGAACTCCGCCGGAGAAAGCTCGAATATGAAGTCAGCTGGAAAGCGAGCTCGATTTCGGCGCACCTGCTCGTTCAGACGGCGCGTATCGACCCCATACATGGCTGCCAAATCTGAGTCGAGCAATACCTTTTGATCTCGTACAACGAGAATTCGCTGAGTGATGCCTGCAGCGGCAGAAGCTCCGCGCTGTTCGCCATGTTTTCAGAGACTAGATCAGGATTGGTAAGGATCGTAGGCCGGGACTAACCGAAGTCAACCCAACTTCCTGAAGGAACGTCCTGCTTTACTGTCTAACCTCGCAACAGTAGAACTGTCGCCTGCTGGATTCCCGTCCAGCACACGTCGGGCCGCGTCGTGATTCTTGTGCCAGGACGCAAATGCGGCGACGACCAGGCCGGTGTCGGCCGCTCTTATCTCCGTACGCGCTCCAACGTGTCGCGGACTGATCGGCAGTTAGTGCGGGCAGTTCCGCGTCCGGGACCGCAACGACCCCCTTACCGCGCTTGCGCAACCTCATTTGAAGTCGCAGCAATCTCTATCTCGAGACGTTCCGTCACCCGCATATATTTCCAGTGGCTGGCCGGCTTTCAGGCCGAGGGCCAGCCGCAGAGATTTGGGCACGACGATTCGTCCGGCAGCATCGATACTGGCTTTCATGGTTCTGAAAATGCCATAGAAATGGCTTGAGCGTAACCGTCCAGTGATCAGCGGATGCGTTAGTAGTCGGCGCGCTGCTAGGATCGCTGCCGGCCGGGAATGAGGGGGCGGTTAAGGAATAGACGATGGGCGCTGTATGACTGAACTAAACAAGGTCGCGCTGGTGACGGGCGCGGGAAGCGGCATTGGCCGCGCAGTCGCGGTGACGTTACTGAACAACGGGTTCGACACGGTGTTGGCCGGCCGCCGTCTCGAAGCACTCGAAGCGACCGCGAAGCTGGCCGCGGATGCACGCGGCACTTCGCTCGCGGTTGTCACCGACGTCGGCGACCCGGGCGCGGTCGATGCACTGTTCGCGAAGCTCAAGCAGCACTTTGGCCGCCTTGACCTGCTGTTCAACAACGCAGGCACCGGTGCGCCGCCGGTTCCCCTTGAGGATCTGAGCTACGCGCAGTGGAAAGCGGTCGTCGATGCCAACCTGAACGGCGCCTTTCTGTGCACGCAGGGCGCATTTCGATTGATGAAGGCGCAGGACCCGCGCGGCGGTCGCATCATCAACAACGGTTCGATCTCGGCGCACGCGCCGCGACCCAACTCTGCGCCGTACACCGCTACGAAGCATGCGATCACCGGGCTCACCAAGTCATCGTCGCTCGATGGCCGCAAGTACGACATCGCCGTCGGCCAGATCGACATCGGTAACGCATTGACCGACCTTGCGGCCAGGATGACGCAGGGCGTGCCGCAGGCGCACGGCTCGATTGCGGTCGAGCCGGTGATGGATGTGCAGCACGTCGCGAACGCCGTGCTTCACATGGCGAGCCTTCCGCTCGATACGAACGTCCTTTTTATGACAGTGATGGCGACCAAGATGCCGTTTGTCGGCAGAGGGTGACTCGGTTCGACCGGGCCTGCCGCAACGTCAAGCCATCGCGGGCGCTGCGCCAGTCTTCTCTTGTTGCGTTTCGGTTTTCATCACGAACGCCGTCAATTCGACGATCTTGCTGTCTCGAAACTGATAAACGTCGCAGTACGCATATGGCGCGGTTTTTCCGTCCTTGTCCTTCATCGTCATCGTGCCGTGGGACGCAACAAAGTCACCCTCCGCGATTATTTTGATGTTGCTGATGCGCGGCGGCTCCATGTCGCCCATGGAGTTCATCCATTGACGGACGGCCTCTTTGCCTTTGAGGGATTTTTCGCCGACCATCGCGAACTCGAAGTCGTCGGCGCAGAACGACAGGAATCCCTCCATGTTGTTTTCTGCAAACGCTGCATTGACCTTCTCAACGATTTCCTTGTTTCCGGTTGGCATCTGATCTCCTTTCGTTGGGTGTCTGAACTGCGCCCTGGGTCGGGCAAGCTGCGTTCCTTCGATCACTCACTATCACCGATACGCGCGAACCCGCTGCCGCTGCTCGCCCAACACCGCAATTCCGAGCGTGATCACGTCGCCGCTTTGCAGATAACGCGGCGGCTTCTGCCCCATGCCGACGCCCGGCGGCGTACCCGTCGTGATGATGTCGCCCGGCATCAACGTCATGAACTGGCTGACGTAGCTGACCAGGTGCGCGCAGCCGAAGATCATCGTCGACGTATTGCCGCGCTGCATGCGCTGGCCGTTCACATCGAGCCACATGTCAAGGTTCTGCGGATCGGGCACTTCGTCGCGCGTGACCAGATACGGCCCTATCGGGCCGAACGTGTCGCAACCCTTGCCTTTGTCCCACTGGCTGCCGCGCTCGAGCTGAAAATTGCGCTCGGAGACATCGTTGACGATGCAATATCCGGCTACATGGTCAAGCGCACGCTCGATCGCAACGTACTGCGCCTGGCTGCCGATGACGACCCCGAGTTCGACTTCCCAGTCGGTCTTGGTTGAGTCTTTTGGAATGACGATGTCGTCGTTTGGTCCATTGATGCAGGTGGTCGCCTTCATGAAGACGATCGGCTCTTTCGGCACTTGCGCTCCCGATTCGGCCGCGTGGTCGGCAAAGTTAAGCCCGATTGCGATGAACTTGCCAATGCCGATATACGGCACACCGAGTCGCGGCGATCCGGATACGAGCGGTAGCGATGCGGGCTTCACCTGCGCCAGCTTTTTCAGCTCGCGCGGCGCGAGCTGCAGGCTGTCGACCTGATCGACTGCGCCTGATAGATCGCGAATCTTGCCGGCGGCATCGAGCACACCGGGTTTCTCGTAGCCCGCCGGGCCGTAGCGCAACAACTTCATTTGTGTTTCCTTTACAGAGACATACCGCCGTCGACGAAGACGGCCTGACCGGTCATGAATGATGATTCGTCGGAGACCAGATAGACGAACGTTTCCGCGATTTCCTCGGCGGTTGCGAGCCGACCCATCGGCTGCCTCGCAACGAAATCTTTGCGCGCCTGTACCGGATCGGCAAACGCGCTGATGCGGTCGCCGAGCGAAGGCGTGTCGACCGTGCCGGGACACACGCAATTGACGCGGATGTTCTGTTTCACGTGATCGATCGCAAGCGCGCGCGTGAAACCGACCACCGCGGCCTTGCTGGCAGCATAGGCGAGCCGGTTCGGCGCCGCTTTCTGTGCACCGAGGACGGACGCCATGTTCAAGATGGTGCCGCCGCCGGCGGCGATCATCCTGGGCAGCATCGCCTTGGTCATCACGAACATGCTGCGCACGTTCAGATCGAAGCTGAAGTCCCAATCCTTGATTGTGCAATCGAGAATCGTCCCGTGGTGAACGTAACCGGCGCAGTTAAAGAGAACGTTGACCGCGCCGACGCTTTCAACCAGGGCCTGCACCGCCGCTTCGTCGAGCACATCGAGCCGCATCTTCGTGATGGCCGCGGGCAGGTCCGCGAGCAACTCCGTCTTCAAATCGGTCGCGGTGACGTGTGCGCCTTCGCGCGCAAACGCAAGCACTGCTGCTCGTCCCATCCCTTGCGCTGCGGCAGTGACGAGCACCGATTTTCCCTGCAAGCGGCCAGCCATTCGTTCCTCCGTGCTGCTTGACACTGGTGGGGCCGCGTGTGAAGCTCGCGCGCCGGAAATCAACTCAAAATTGGTCTGACCACTTGACCAACGGGCGGCAGTGTAAGCAACCGATCCGCCAACTGTCTACTTGCCACCATGCCGATCCAGGCTGTCGAGCCGCAGCGGTTGTACCGCCGAATTGCCGAGCAGATCGCGCGCTTGATAAAGCGCGGCGAGTACAAGCCGGGCGAGCGCCTGCCGCCCGAGCGCGATCTCGCGACGATGCTGAAAGTCAGCCGGCCGTCGGTGCGCGAAGCATTGATCGCGCTGGAGGTCGAAGGTTACGTCGATGTGCGTGTCGGCTCGGGCGTCTACGTGGCGCGCGCGGGTGGCATGCGCGGCAAAGCGGTGCGTCTTCCTGCGGATTCAGGCCCATTCGAACTGATCAGTGCGCGCCGACTGCTTGAATCCGAATGTGCTGCGCTGGCGGCGAAGAACGCGAGCCCCGCGCAGATCAAACGAATGCGCGCCGCACTGACCGCGATGATCCGGGATCGCAAGCGCAATGTAATGCCGCTCGAGAACGATCGCCGATTCCACCTGGAAATGGCGGAGGCGGGCGGAAACAGCGCGCTCGCGCTTGCGGTGCGCACGTTATGGGATCAGCGCACGGGCCCGCTGTTTCTGCAGCTCGAACATCACTTTGACACGCCCGAGCTGTGGGATGCCGCGATCGGCGAGCACCAGGCGGTGATGGTTGCGATCGAGGCGCACGATGGGGCAAGGGCGCGCGCAACGATGCGCCGGCACATGGACAAGGCGGCGCGCCGCTTTCAGAAGAGCTGGACCGCGCATAGCTCTCAAGAAAAACGACATCGAGGCGGCAATGGCGCAGCCTGAACCATCGAAACCGGCTGCTTTGGGTGACGCCGAAGAGCACGTGCTGACGGCCAGCGGCGAGTTCGACGTCCACGATGCACCGATCGACATCCGCGTCTACCGCTTCGAGGACTGGATTGCGTTTGTGTTCTTCTGGGCTCTGTCATGCGTGATCTTTCTGCAGTTCTTCACGCGCTATGCGTTAAACGACTCGGCATCATGGACCGAAGAGATCGCGCGCTACCTGTTGATCTGCATCACGTTTATCGGCGCGGCGATCGGCGTGCGGAAGAACAATCACATCCAGGTCGATTTTTTGTATCGCATATTGCCGGCGCCGTTGATGCGGGTGATGTCGATCCTGGTCGATATCGCCCGGATTTCCTTTCTCGGTTACGCGACGTGGCTCACGTTTCAACTGTTGATGCGTATCGGCGGCCAGCAGATGGCTGTGGTCGATCTTCCGATCGGGCTTGTCTATAGCGTCGTGCTGGCAGGGTTCGCGTTGATGACCTGGCGATCGATCGATGTCGCGATTGCGAACTGGCGCCGCAAGGCGTCGGTGCTGGAAAGGCCGGAACTGGCGGAGATCGCAACTTGAGACCCGTTCGATGAGTCCCGCCGGTTTCAAGCTGCTGTTCCTCGCGCTGATGGGTTCCGGCATTCCGGTCGCCATCGCGATGGCGGGCTCGTCGCTGATCTTCGTAATGGCGACCGGCCTGGTGCCCGACTTCGTCGTGATCCATCGAATGGTCAGCGGTATCGATTCATTTCCATTGCTGGCGGTGCCGTTTTTCATCCTCGCCGGCAACCTGATGAACTCGGCCGGCATCACCAACCGCATCTATAACTTTGCGCTCGCGTTGGTCGGCTGGCTGCGCGGCGGCCTCGGACACGTCAACGTCGTCGGCTCGATGATCTTTGCCGGCATGTCGGGCACCGCGATCGCTGATGCGGCCGGACTCGGAACGATCGAAATCAAGGCGATGAAGGACCACGGCTACAACCTCGAGTTTGCGGTCGGCGTAACGGCGGCGTCTGCCACGCTCGGCCCGATTATTCCGCCTTCGTTGCCGTTCGTGATCTACGCGATGTTTGCCAATGTGTCGGTTGGCGCGTTGTTCCTGGCGGGAATCCTGCCGGGGCTCGTGATGGCACTGCTGATGATGGGGACCGTCGCGTTCTTCGCGCACAAGAACAAATGGGGCGGCGACATCGCCTTCGAATGGAAGCGCATCGGCAAGGCGCTGCTCGAGTTGGCGATCGTCGCCGGATTTCCGGCTGCGATCTGGTTCGCGACGCAGCAGGGAACGAACCCGGTATGGACGGTCGTGATCGGACTCGTGCTGCTGCTGGCGGCCGATCGCACCTTTCGCTTCAACGCGGTGCTGCCGATCATGACGCCGGTGCTGCTGATCGGCGGCATGACAAGCGGCGTGTTCACCGCTACCGAGGGCGCGATTGCGGCCTGTGTGTGGGCTCTGCTTCTCGGCATCGCATGGTTCCGTACGCTGAACTGGAAGATGCTGATCAAAGTGTCGATGGACACGATCGAGACGACGGCGACGGTGCTGTTCATCGTCGCCGCGGCTTCGATCTTCGGCTGGATGCTGACCGTCACGAAGACGACCGAGGCGATTGCAGGCTGGGTGCTCGCGTTCACGCAGGAGCCCTGGGTGTTTCTGCTGCTGGCCAACGGCTTGATGCTGTTCGTCGGCTGTTTCCTGGAACCGGTCGCAGCGATTACGATTCTGGTTCCGGTACTGATGCCGATCGTCCTGCAGCTCGGAATCGACCCGGTGCACTTTGGACTGATCATGGTGCTTAACCTGATGATCGGTCTGCTGCATCCGCCGATGGGACTGGTGTTGTACGTTCTCGCGCGCGTGGCCCGGTTGTCGATCGAGCGCACGACGATGGCGATTCTGCCGTGGCTGGTGCCACTGTTGATCAGCCTGGCGCTGGTGACTTACGTGCCGATCATCAGCCTGTGGTTGCCGCGATTGGCAATGTAGAAGGAGATTTAAGCGTGTTGCAGGAAGTTCCGCTCGTACTGAGACTCAACCCTGCCGATGACGTCGTCATCGCACGGCGTCAGCTGGTGTCAGGGACGCTCGTCAAGAGCGAAGGGGTGACGGTTATCGGTCTGGTGCCGCCCGGCCACAAACTCGCCACGCGCGTGATCGCCGCCGGATCGGCGGTGCGCCGCTACAACCAGATCATCGGCTTTGCGACGCGCGACATTCGCGCCGGCGAACACGTGCACCTGCACAACATGGGAATCGGCAGTGAGCACGGCGCCAATGTGGGCGGCGCTGCACGCGATTACGCGTTCTGCGCCGATGTGAAACCGACCAGGATGATCGACCCGCCGGCGAGCTTCATGGGCATCGTGCGCGACGATGGCCGCGTCGCCACGCGCAATTACGTGGCGATCATCTCGAGCGTGAATTGTTCAGCAACGGTGTCGCGTGCGATCGCGGATCAGTTCCGCACCGACATCCGTCCCGAGGCGCTCGCGGCCTATCCGAATATCGACGGCGTAATTGCGCTGACGCACGGTACCGGCTGCGGCATGGACATGGGCGAAAGCATGGACGTGCTGCGCCGGACGATGGCGGGTTATGCACGGCATCCGAACATTGCGGCGACCGTCTTTATCGGCCTGGGTTGCGAAGCCAACCAGATCACGTCGTTGCTGGGCGCCGAGGGATTGAAGGAGAGCGACCGCCTGGCGCGCTACAACATGCAGGATGTCGGCGGCACCGCGAAAGCGATCGAGCGCGGAGTCGCGATCGTCAAGGACATGTTGCCGGCAGCCAATCGTGTCGTCAGGACACAAGTGCCCGCGAGCCATCTGATGCTCGGCCTGCAATGCGGCGGGTCGGACGGATACTCGGGTATCACCGCCAATCCCGCGCTGGGCAATGCGGTCGATCGACTGGTCGCGCACGGCGGCACCGCAATACTTTCGGAGACGCCGGAGATTTACGGCGCCGAGCATCTGCTGACTCGCCGTGCGATCTCGCGCGAGGTCGGCGAAAAGCTGATCG